>CAYJHK010000302.1:0-2658 GCA_964369515.1 uncultured Desulfovibrionaceae bacterium | reverse complement strand
ACGCCAATTCAATAGATTTGCATGTACAAAATTATATTTAATCAGCGTTTCCCTATAAAAATAGTAGGTGATGAATTGAAATCGATGGGCAATTTCAAAGTCGTAATATGGTTTATAGCTAACAAAAAAATAAAAAAAAATATTTATATTTTCCCTAAAAAAAAAGAAAAAAAAATGAAAGAAAAATGAAAGACAGGCTTCTGCATTGTCACAATATATTCAGTGAAACCAAATTAGCCGTCACTGAAAAACATGTTAACAGTCTAACATTAAATATTTTTTTAGTTAAAATATACAAATAAAAATGCCGAAAACAAGGGCATGGATTGCACTTTTCCGGCATTTTTATGACGCTAAAGCATGGTTTTTCTGTGACGGCTAACAAAATTTGAACGACAGTGAAAATTTTGCATGGCGGGCAAAAAGCTTGCCAACAGAGCCACAGCCTGTGTATCTTTGTCTTCGGCTCAAGTTGTTTTACACTTTTCACATGGGAGTATAGCATGATACTAAGCGTAAGTCGCAAAACGGATATTCCGGCCTTTTATGTACCATGGTTTTTTAATCGTATGCGTGAAGGCTTTTGTTATACACAAAATCCCATGAATGCAAAACAAATCAGCAAAGTAAGTTTACAACGAGATGTGCTGGATGGCATGGTTTTTTGGACGAAAAATCCCCGCCCTATGCTTAAACGGCTTAGTGAAATAGCAGAAATTCCGTATTATTTTCAATTCACACTCACAGCTTACGGGCAGGACATGGAAGCACATCTGCCACGCAAAAAGGAATTGGTACATACTTTTTTAGAGCTTTCACGTCGCACCAGCTCGCAGCAGCTAGTTTGGCGCTATGATCCCATTATTTTGAATGAAAAATACACCATAGACTATCATTTAAAGTATTTTGCCGCTTTAGCTAAGGAACTGCAAGGCTCAGCGCAGCGTGTGGTCATAAGTTTCGTTTGTTACTATGATAAAATAGCTAACGCTTGGAAAAGACTTGGATTTCAAAGTATGGGCATTGAGGATAAAAATATCATTGCCGAAGGCTTAGCCTGCAGTGCCAAAGAATTTGGATTTACAGTGGAAAGTTGCGCTGAAGATATAGACTTACAAAAATATGGCATAGTACATTCACGCTGCATTGACGATGCATTACTCAGTGAAATTTCAGGCGTAACGCTCATAGCCTCTAAAGATGCCTATCAACGCACCGCCTGTGGTTGCGTGAGAAGCGTTGATATTGGCATGTATAACAGCTGCCCCCACGGTTGCCATTATTGCTATGCCTCGTACAGTGAAGAAAGCATACGCAAAAATATGCAAAGGCATGATCCCGAATATCCCTTGCTCTTGGGGAAAGTACCCGATAGTATTGAAATTAAAGTGAAAAAACAAAAATCATTCGTACGTTTACGCAAAAATCTTTTGGATGTTTAAGGAAACACAGATTCATTACTTCGTATGCGTTCCATGAGCATAATGATTATGCATACCAAACACTTGCGGTGCTTCTTTGAGAGACTCTGCCATTATAACTGTTTTTATGCCTAGATCATAAGAAGACTGCATGGCTTTAAGGTTATCTTGTGTTTTTCCCAGTGAGGACACATATCCAGCAGAAATTACACCGTGCACAGTAAAAAACATGTTGCAGGAATTGACGGCGGCACTTGTGCCCATACTTCCTGCTGTGATGAAGATACCACCGACTTTATTGCCATTTAAAGGCTGCACGGCATAGCTTCTATCCATGATGATTTTGCATTGCGCTGTTACATTATAGAAAAAAGTAGGTGAAGCTAGTAAAATTACATCCGCTACTTGCATTTTTTGTAATATTTCCGGCACGTCATCCTGCAAAGGACATTTTTTGCAACTTTGACACACAGAACATCCTTGACAGGGTGTCAGTTGCTTTCCTTTAACTGAAACAATTTCCGTTGTGGCACCCAAGCTTTCACAGCCTTTTATGGCCTCTTGCAGCAAAGCAAATGTATTACCGTTACTTTTAGGGCTGGTATTCAGTGCCAATACATGCATTTTTTTCATGGCTTCAATCTCTTTCGCATTATATAGTCGAAGCTGAAAAACGCATTTTCATGCATTTTTCAAAAAGGCACGCTCACTCCAAATGCCCCTTCGGGGACGCCGGAAGTGAATTCCGGCTCATTTTACGTGGCGCAAAATTTTCACTATCGTTCAAATTTTGTTAGCCGTCACAGAAAAACCATGTTTTAGCGTCATAAAAATGCCGGAAAAGTGCATTCCATGCCCTTATTTCCTGCATTTTTATTTGTATATTTTAACTAAAAAAATGTTTAATTTTATATTGTTAACATGTTTTTCAGTGACGACTATATGCTATCAAAGAACTGTATCATTTTCTATTTTTCCAAGCAAACAATCATGATGATAGGAACAGCTTCTCCACCAAAGGATATTTCTTGAAAACCCGTTATGGTAAAGCCGACTTGTTGTGTGAGGATAAAAATATCTGTTAGAGAGCGATGGTAGTAATTTTGCATAACAGGCTGGCCTTCTACGGCAATGTCTTCATAGGTGCTTTGCGTAAAGTAATCACCATGAGGATAGGTGAAGCACACGTGATTCTAATTTTGTAAAAATTTTCTTGGGGGAGGGACCTTTTTGGAAA
>CAYJHK010000301.1:0-2676 GCA_964369515.1 uncultured Desulfovibrionaceae bacterium | reverse complement strand
TCCCCCAGAAAATGATTAATACCCACATTTTTACTCTTTTTTTCCTTGATTTGGCTGACGCTTATGCTTTGGTTTCAGCTTATTGAACACATAATCGGCGACATTCACATCGCCAATGGCTTCAAGGGGAATTTCTGCCCGTCCCATGGTTCTATGCCCACCGGCAGAACCTACGTTGCCAAAGTGGCGTTGTGCCACGGCGCCTATATTTGACGAACCGTCACTGCGCAAAATAACCACAAGTGTTTCGTTAATAATTCCGCTCACTGCCACCCAGCGCAAACCGTGCACACGGGTGAAAAAATCCGCTATGGCCACCAGCATATCCGAAGATTTTACCTTGCCGACGTGCGCATGTGCTCCCTTACTGCAACTGCGCAAGGAGCGGAAAGCATGGCTAAAGAGCGGCAACCATTCCGGCAAGTACTCCGAGCGTATGATGCGGCGCAACAATGCGGCATCGCTGAGTTTCGAAAGCCATTGATATGCTCTGAAATCCGCTTCGGCGCCGCTACGCTCAAATGCAGCAGTATCCGAGCGTATGCCATAGAGCATGGCTGTTGCCAGCAACTTTCCCGGACGAATATTTAGGCTTTTGAGATATTCATGCATCATGGTACAGGTTGCGCCATAATTTGGACGAATATCTGTATAATCAGCGTAATGACAATAACCATCGGGCGATGGGTGGTGATCAATAATGAGTGAAAAAGGAATATCGGCAAAGAGGGGGCTGTGATGTGGTTGTGAGTCAATGATGGCAAAACGCTTAAATGTATCACGCATTTCCGGCTTCCAAGTCACGAGGGGAATGCGCAAATAGCGAATCATGGCAAGGTTATCGGGGCGAGTGATGGTATTTATGCTGGCAATGCATATTTCACGTCTTTTCATTGCCATAATACGCTTCAATGCCATGGCAGCACCCATGGCATCGGGGTCTGCACTAATCAAGATGCACCAGCTCTCATCCTTGGGAAGTGAACCGGCCCACGCCTGAAATCGAGAAATCCTTTTAGCTTTCGTCACCATGCCTAAGTCTCCAAAATATTTTGTAGATATGGAAGGGAGGACTCAATACCTTGCCACCGGAAAACTTCAATCATATGCGTGCAGCCTTGCGGCAGCTTTGGCATAAGCTTGCTAATATATTCTCTTTGCTTCAAACTTAAACGCTCGAGTGAATAATGCTTATCACAACCAAGCTCTTGACCCGGTGCAGACCAATGCAGCATCTGCACCAAACTTAACAAGCCCGCATCTTGCAAAATGGCTTCTTGTTCAAAGGCGAAGAGATGCCCAATGTCAAGACAGACGCCATAGCCCTTAGCGGAAGCGTTGCTCGCAAAAATTGCTTTGGGCAGGTCATAAAGCGGCGCACCTTGAATATTTTCCAAGAGCACACACGTCTTACTCTTTGTGTACCACACAGAAGCAAACTCTTGCAAGAGGCGAACTTGCGTTTCTGCGCTCACAGACGTTGGCGGATGCAATACGGCTAAGTGCGGCGCAAGATGTTCTACCTTGCGCATAATGTCGAGGGCAACAGCAGCCGCCACATAACCGGATAGGTTTTCTTCGCCATTTACAGATGCGCTGTTTGGCGTAAATTCTTGGGAAGATAGGGGTATATTTTCCGCATGTGCTGCTGACCACGGCAAATCCAACGGTAAATGTATATGCCAGCGAAAACCTAAATTTGCAAGCTCGGACGGCAAGTGCTCATCATCATAGTCAAGACACGCTCTTGTTTCAAAAAAACACAGCCCGATTTCTTGTATCTGCGGAATATTTTTTGCTTTTTGTGCGAGAAAATAGGCATTATTCACCACTGTATCCGGAATAACAAAGGAGGGTACGGCTATGGAGGTTTGCAGTGAAAAGGTTGCGTGGGGTTCAAGCATATTTTGTCCTAAAATTTTTGTATGGGCGTAGAACATAAAAGTTTAAATGCACCGCTGAGCATACGGTACAAAAACCAAACGGAAACACTTGCAAAGACAAACACATACCCAAGGGTATATTGCAAGGCTTCTCGTAATGCCGGATCATCCCACAGCTGGGCAAATTCCTTAATGTGGGAGGTGTCGGGAATAGTTGGTATTTCACTTCCCAAAAAAATAATTCCACCAAGGAATGTAACGCCAAGAAGCAAGGTAAATACCCAGATACTGCGAAAAATCCAAGTACAATGCTGTACCACAAAGGGAGCGCCTTCTTTATACGCAGCCGAACGTGAAACAAGGGCACCTATGGCTGCTATAAAAATGGGGAAAATGAAAACAAAGGTCATAAGACCACACAGATAATAAATAAGCAAAGTGCCATTTCCGGTAAGGGCAGATTTTCCGCCAAGGGATGCACTCATAGTAATTCCTCTCGCATTATTCGGTACTTAGTCAACAAAAAAAACACTGCGCAAGCAAGCAAGAAAGTCATTGCGAACGCAGCGAAGCAATTCATGTATTTTGTCTATTCTCTAAATTTTCGCTAAATATCATAACACCCTAAACATCGTATAGTATTTTAAGTTGACATTACTAATATCAACTTTATAAAGGCACACTTAAATTAGCGTTGAAACATAAACTTTTACCCTAATCTCTTAAGAAGTGCACTCTGTAGTTTACTAAAAACTGCAATAATAAAAGCGTTTTGAGGGGATGGGGGGAGTTT
>CAYJHK010000300.1:0-2709 GCA_964369515.1 uncultured Desulfovibrionaceae bacterium | reverse complement strand
AAAATCATACTTAGCACATAAAGCTATATAAGAAAATAATTGTGCAGAGGTCTTCAAATAGAATTACTATCTTGACTGCGTAGGCATAAGCGCAATTTATTTACGCTGTTAAGTGCCGAAGCAAGTGTACCTTAACGAGCTTGCGAGCTTTACGCAAATCGAGAGCAACACAGCTTTGGGGGAAAACTTTTTGGCGCTGATGGATTGTCAACTTAGAATACCGTGGTTAGCAGTCAGATAGAGACTAGAGCCTGCTGAAGAAGAACTCCTCAATGGCAGCCCCACAATCCAAGGCATCTGCATAGGGCAAGGGACAATGCACAGACACATCGTCAACACTCAACCCACCGTGATGTAAGAGAAAACATTCACGCTCAGGAATAGAATGCTCTCTGTAGCGTGTATCATTATATAGAGCAAAGCCTGCCTTGGCGGCATGGGCTCGAATTTGATGCCTTGCACCTTTGTGGATGATACAGCCAAGCAGGCTTATATTTTCCGGAAAATGGGTTTCTGCGTCTTTTTGTTCGGGAAATGATGAAAAATAATCACACAAACGGGCATATTCCTCCACACCAAGCCGGCGCAATGGAAAGAAATGACTGTGGCGCACGGCGGCGGCTTCTTCTTCTAACACCTTGGTAATTTTGCGTTTATGTGTATCAAGCGCAAAAGGCATACTCAACTGAACCACATCACCTTGCACCAAGGCCACATACCTTTTTTGACAGTGGCCATTATTTTCAAGCCACAACCATTTTTTCATTGCTTCAGAGGTACGAGCTGTCACCAAAATGCCGGAAGTTTCGGCATCTAGCCTATTGCATAAAATCAATTTCCCGTAACGCTCTTCATGTTGCTTCAACCACTGCTCAAAACTATACCCCCCTCCACGGATTTCTTGACTGTGCAACCCCCGTGGCTTGTTAAAGAAAAGCCAATCTTCATAAGAGGTTATAAAGTGAGGGCTATGCAGTTTTTCCCAAATATCTGCCTGCATAGCCGCCGCACTCCTTGGCACAAAGCGGATTTCATCCCCAAGCATGGCAATATGTCCTGCCTTAGCCCTTCGTCCTCGAACATATATGTCATAGTCATCCCACAAAGCTTTTCTTGCTCGCAACGAATGAGTCGGAAAAAATTCTTGCAGAGCCTTGTCAAGACGCTCACCGGCGTAAGCAGCACCTATAATAAATAAAAGCTGACTATTTGACACAATATTTCCTTGAGCTATCGTTTAATTGTCTGTTAGAAAATTCATTTTTTAATCGAAACGCTTCACCGGTAAATGACACGCCCCCCGTCCGGTACGCTCGGTAAAATTTTGATGATAATCTTCAGCCGCAAAAAACGCCGGAGCAGGAGAGAGTTCTGTAACCACTGCATAACCTTTATTTTTAAGGATATTTATTAACTTTTGCGTAATATCCTTCTGCTTGGCATCGGCATAATACACTACGGATCGATATTGCGTACCCACATCCACTCCTTGGCGATCTTTTTGCGTAGGATCATGGATTTCAAAGAAAAACCGTGCCAAGGTTTCAAAATTGGTTTTACTGGCGTCAAACTCAACCTTCACCACTTCTGCATGTCCGGTTCTGCCTGTGGTAACATCCTCATAGCTTGGAAAATTAGTCTTTCCGCCCATATAACCCGAAACAACATTGACAACCCCCGGCAACTTAGAAAATCCGTCCTCCACGCCCCAAAAGCAACCGCCGCCAAAAAATGCCACCGATAAGGAAGATGTTTGCGGGATAAAGTTCATGGAAAGCGAATTGACACAATGTCGTGTATTTTTAGCCGTGAAGCCTTCACCTGTAAAAACGTGCCCAAGGTGTCCGCCGCAATTGGCACAAACGATTTCCGTGCGTGAACCATCGGCATCCCGAACTTGCAAAACTGCACCGGCTACGCTGTCGTCAAAGCTTGGCCAGCCGCACTGTGAATCGAACTTATCCTTAGAGTTGAACAAAGGAGCATTGCAACGCCTACAAGTATACAAACCGGTTTCCTTATTGTTCAGATACTTACCTGTATAGGGACGCTCTGTTCCCTTGTGCACAATTATATCTTGTTCTTCTTCACTTAAAGCATTGAATTTCATAATTCTTCCTTTGGATAATTTTTGTTGTAACGACTGGTCGTTTATAAGGTTCCCCTTTTGATTAGCCATGGCCAAAGTACCAAGGACAAACGCTATTAATAAACATAAAAACACTGTTATCTTGTGAGTTTTTTTCATAATCCATCCGTATTATCAGTTATAGCAGTTCCGCTTGACATTTGTAATGCCAAGCTCTTAAAGGCACGCTTCGCTTCGGCGCTAAACGTGTAAGTAAATTGCACTTGCGCCTCAGCGGCGGTCGCCTGCTTTCGCAGTCAACATAGCAATTCCAAGTGGAATTGCTAAAAACGTCAATGATTGTAAAAGTCATAAAAATAAAGACCTGTTAAAAAAATGCCAGATACGTTGCAACACGCTGACAAGCGGTGACAAATATTAGTTAAGAATGATTACTGATAAGTCAAGAGGAAAGAAACAAGACAAGTAAGAAAACTGTCAAAACTATTTCAGTTCCAATAGCTCTGAGCACTTATCCTGAATTCTCTAAATAGTCAAAGCTGAAAAACGCATTTTCATGCATTTTTCCACGTGATTCTAATTTGCGATATTTTTTGTGGGGGGAACTTTTGCTTGCGCCA
>CAYJHK010000299.1:0-2746 GCA_964369515.1 uncultured Desulfovibrionaceae bacterium | reverse complement strand
TTTCCAAAAAGGTCCCTCCCCCAAGAAAATTTTTACAAAATTAGAATCACGTGGAGTTTGAGGGGGGAAGGGGAAGCTTTTGGGTTTTGGCAAAAGTTCCCCTTCCCCCCCCAAAAAAAATAATTAATCAGTGTTTCCTTAGGCATCCGTACGATTTTTCAAGGCTTCAGTTTGATAGAAGGTCGTAAGAGATTCAATAAGTCCACCAATATCGCCTTCCATAATTTTTTCAAGGGAATAGAGCGTCAAATTAATGCGATGATCCGTACAACGTCCTTGAGGGAAATTGTAAGTACGAATTCGCTCAGACCTATCGCCGGAACCAACTTGCGCCTTACGGTCAGCGGACATGGATGCATTTTGCTTTTCCTGCTCGGCTTGTAAAATGCGTGAGGCCAGCACCTTCATGGCAGAAGCCTTATTTTTATGCTGACTTTTTTCGTCTTGACAGGTAACCACTGTTCCCGTGGGTATGTGGGTTATGCGCACTGCCGATTCGGTTTTATTCACATGCTGACCGCCGGCACCGGAAGCACGGTACACATCGATGCGTAAATCATCGGGGCGGATATCTATATCAACCTCTTCAGCCTCAGCCATAACAGCCACCGTAGCCGCAGACGTGTGGATGCGCCCTTGGGTTTCCGTGGTGGGTACACGCTGCACACGGTGCGTACCGGCTTCAAATTTCATTTGACTGTACACACGATCTCCGGAAATAAGGCAGATAACTTCTTTATAACCGCCGGTATCAGAGGGCGATTCACTCATAATCTCCACTTTCCAGCCCTTAACTTCAGCATATCTGGTGTACATACGGAATAAATCCGCCGCAAAAAGCGAAGCCTCATCGCCGCCGGTACCTGCACGAATTTCCAAAATGGTATTTTTATCGTCGAGAGGATCCTTGGGCAGCAAAAGAATTTTTAAGCTATGCTCTATTTCCGGCATACGCTCCTTGGCAAAAGTGATTTCTTCTTGCGCCATGGCACATATTTCCGCATCGCTGTCTTCCAGCAAGAGGGTGTTCTCTTCTGTCTGCTCACGCAAGGAACGATGCTCACGAAAAAGGGTCACCACTTCACGCAAATCTGCATGAGCCTTGGCGAGCTTGCGGTACCGATCTTGATCCTCAAAAACAGACGGCTCGGCCAGTTGCCCTTCAAGTTCCAAATATTTGTTCTCTAAACTTTCAAGCTTGGCAAACATAGAGCTTCCTTCGTAAATAGCAAAAAATTATTGTAAAGTAGCAATCAAGCCATGGGATTATAATCCACAGGTCTGACATTTTCCGGCGATTCCTCACCGAGTGCTTCGTGGAGTGCCACAATGGCAACTTCAAGTTGATCATAGTGCGGCTCATAGGTGGTAAGCATTTGCAAAACCAAACCGGGAGTGCGTAAAACACGCCCAAGAATTGTATCGTCCATGCGTGAAGCAGCATGAATAAGCTCATAGGCCAAGGCCGCAATGGGAACCATGAGCGCAAGCTTAAAGATGATGGTAAAGGTATGCTTCAAAAAATCCCCGTCGGGCGTCCACGCAAGCAAGAGCAAGGGCACCAGCACGGCATGTAAAACAATGGAAATACTGATCACAAAAAGCAAAAATGTGGTTCCGCAACGTGGGTGCAAACGACTCATGCGCATGGCCTCGTAGGCTGTCACTTCGCCGCCACCTTCAAAGGCATGGATGGTCTTATGCTCTGCCCCATGGTACTGAAACACTCGTCGAATGTCCGGCAATAAGGAGATGCACAATATATAACCTACAAATATGGCGCACTTAAAAAGCCCGTCCCACAAATGGAACGACAAACTCTCCACATCGCCACCAATACCAAGCCACGTCATGCCATAGGATAACAAATGCGGCACCACCACGAACAGCACCAAGGCCATACCAAGGGCGATAAGCATGGTAACGACAATATGCCACGTTTCCAGCGGCTCATCTTCACCTTGCGCCGCCTGCTCTGCCGATCGATTTAAGGCTTTAATACCATTAACCAAGGTCTCCAGTAGTACCGGAAAACCACGCAAAAACCGTTTTTTAAGCAAAGGATGTTTTGTCAACGAAAACCACGGCTTACGTTCAGCCACGATGGTACCGTCCACATGACGCACGGCTAGGGCATAATGGTCTTTATGACGCATCATCACCCCTTCCATAACAGCCTGTCCACCCACCACAGGACAAGCCTTGGCGAGCATACCAACAAGACCCAAGCGAAAAATACTTGAGAAGGAACTTTTCATAAAACCTCAAAACTAAAGGCAATTTGTTATGAACCACGGGCAATCAACTTTGATTTTCGCAGTTGAACCTCGTGTTTAGAGCTCGTGGCTCACAACTTGTGACTTAAAACAGTCTACTTGCCTTCAAATTTCGCATATTTTTTGCGGAAACGATCAATTCGACCGGCAGTATCCAAGAAACGTTGCTTACCTGTATAGTAAGGATGGCACTGGGAACATACTTCCACAGCAATCTTCTCGCCCTTGGTGGTCAAAAGTTCTTCTTCATTGCCGCAAGCACATGTGATTTTGGCTTTGTAGGACTTAGGGTGTAAATCTTTTTTCATTTTATTACCTCGCAATTGTAAAGGGAAATATATCTAAACTCTTTTTCAAGATTAGGCAAGAGGAAAAATTAAAAATTTTTTTTATATGAATATCCACACATTATAAGATACACGTGATTCTAATTTGTAAAAATTTTCTTGGGGGAGGGACCTTTTTGGAAA
>CAYJHK010000298.1:0-2751 GCA_964369515.1 uncultured Desulfovibrionaceae bacterium | reverse complement strand
GGCGTGCCTTTCTGAAAAATGCATGAAAATGCGTTTTTCAGCATCGACTATTTAGAATTGCGCAAAGCAAAATTTTTTCACTTGCATTTGGTGTTGGTGACAACTGTTTTTGTAATGCATTGAATTTATATGTGTAGCTCGCTGTTAAAAAATTTTAACTTTTTTTGTACAAATTACTTGACTTGAGTAAGGGCATTGTTTATAACATTCTTACAGGGTTTGAAAAGAAAGAATTTACAAAGCATTTTTTATTTTTTCGCATAATAAAACAAGAAAACAAAATGCTTACATTAAGAAAGTCAGTTCAGTAAAAAATATTTCACTCCCTTGGTAAAAAAAGCTTGACTCGCAAAGTTAAAAAGCTTAGATATTAAAGAAGTCGTTTTACTGGCATAAGTGCGTTTAATCGTATTTAAATTAATAAAATTCAAAAAAAGGAAGATTGGGATGAAAAAGATTTGTACTCTTCTCTTAACAGCAGGAATGCTCATGGGCGTAGCCACCGGTGCATCCGCCATTGATTTCAAAGCAAAAGGTCAATGGAATGTAGGCTTTGGCGCAGTTGATACTAACTGGAACGATGATGGTAAAATGGGCGGCAAAGATACTTTCAATGCCGGCCAACGTGTGCGTTTGCAAATTGATGCCGTAGCTTCTGAAGCTCTTTCCGGTACTGTGTACTTTGAAATCGGCGACATTTCTTGGGGTAAAGATAAGGTCGGATCCATATCGGGCGATGCTGTTGCAGTAAAAGTAAAACATGCTTACATTGATTGGTTCGTGCCTGACACCATGCTTTCTTTCCGCATGGGTCTTCAACCTATTGCAGTTCCAAGTGCAGCCGGCGGTGCCATTGTTCTTGATGATGACGCAGCAGCTGTGATGGCAAATTACAAATTCAACGACATGGTAAGCTTAACTATGGGTTGGATTCGTACTCACAATGATAATTTTGAAGGTAAAGAACTCAGAGATGACAGCCATTCTTCGAATTATCAAATGGCTGAGTTTTCCAATTATCTTGATAACATAGACGCTTTTATTGTTTCTTTGCCTATTCAAGGTGAAAATTATTCAGTTAACCCATGGTTCATGGTCGGCTGGTATGGTCAAAATGCAATGGAGTCGTTCATTGATGGTAATGGCAATACTGTAGCCGCTGATATGGGTGTAAGCATGATTCCTGCGTTTAGAGGTGCTGCTAGTGCTGTGACTCAGATTGACCATGGCCCTGGTGGCGGTACTCTTGGATTCACAAGGCCGGGTATTGATGACTGGAATGCGACTGAAGAAGAGTATACTTCTTTTTGGTTTGCCGGTATTCCCATTACCTTCCAACATGAAGGCTGGAACTTTGAGCTAGACTTCAACTATGGCTCCGTATCTTATAGCGGAATGTACACGTCAGTTTTTGCAGGTGATGATAACGGTGATTACTATCGCAGCAATATGGAAACACAATGGGGTGGAAACAAACGCTCAGAAATGACCCGTTCCGGTTGGTTGCTCAAAGGTTTAGTTGAGTACAAGATGGATTGGGGTACTCCAGGTCTCTTCGCTTGGTACGGTTCCGGTGACAACGATGACGTAACCGACGGTTCCGAAATGATGCCCTTCCTTTCCCCATCAGGTAACTTCACTTCCTTCTTGGGTGATGGTGAATTCGGTTGGCAAGCAAACAGTCAAGGTTATGACCACATGCTCACTTACTCCGGTACTTGGGGTATTGGCTTGCAATTGAAAGACTTCTCCTTTGTTGAAAATCTTTCCCACATCTTGCGTGTAGCCTATTGGGGCGGTACCAACGATGCTGACATGGTTCGCTATGTGAATAGCCCATATGGCAACGATAGCCAAGGCGGCGGTTTCTACCTTGTTGAAGGCGACTACTTAGTGGAAGTTAACTTCGACACCAAGTATCAAATCTATGAAAATCTTGCCATGCATGTACAACTTGGTTACATCTTCAACGGCATTGATGCTGACCACTGGAACAACCATCGTTTTGACGGACGAATCAAAACCAACGACGGTTACAAAGCTACTTTGTCTTTCTCTTATAGCTTCTAATTACTGTTAGTTATAAATATCTAAGCCCTTGAGTGAAAACTTGAGGGCTTTTTTTTGGGTGTGAGTTGGTGATGGGGGGAGAATGCGAAAGCAAAAGTCAACTTTGACACCAAGTATTAAACCTATGAACGCCTTGCCATGCATGCATGTACAGTTTATTTTATTGAAAAACGGACATGTTAATTTTGTAGAGATACGCTATGCCGGAACTCATGAAAAAGTTGATTACAGTAAGTTTTAGGAGAATATATGCAAACGGAATTAAAATTAAAAAATATAGATAGCACTATGGCAGAAATTTCTCTCTCCGTGCCGGCAACAAAGGCTGTGCATGTTCTTGAAGCCATAAAAGGTGTTTTAACATTAGCCGGGCATAAAGTGCGCCGTGTAAACGCCGATGGTGACGAACTTATTTCATCTTCTGAAGTATTTCCCGATGGAAGTCCTGCTATGGCCTTAAGAGGTTTGAGAGTGAAGGAAGGCATCACACAAGCTGAATTGGCAGAACGCCTAGCCATAAGTCAAAATATGGTTTCAGAAATGGAAAGCGGAAAGCGTAATATATCAATCAAAATGGCCAAGCGTATTGGCGACACGTTTCAAATGTCCCATAAGATTTTTATTTAAAGGAAACGCTGATTAAATAAAAAATTATATGCATTTGCAAATTAAATCAACATT
>CAYJHK010000297.1:0-2765 GCA_964369515.1 uncultured Desulfovibrionaceae bacterium | reverse complement strand
GGCAAAAGTTCCCCTTCCCCCCTCAAGAAAATAATTAATCAGTGTTTCCTTAGAATTAATCACGTGAAGCACTAAAAATGGTCGACGAAAAGACCTTGCCATATTCTCCGTAATCTGGCATATTCACCACCTGCCTTGCCTTTAATTTTTATCGGAATATATTTATGATTACATCACGCACCCTTACGGCCTTGGAATTTCCTAAACTTCTGGAACATCTTGCAGACAGATGCCTTTCACCTTCGGGTAAAACGGCAGTTCTTGAGTTGCGCCCATTTTCCACGGCGCAAGAAGCGACGCACGCCGCGCTCTTATATTCCGAATGCCGCACATGGTATGGCGTGGCAGAGTCGGCTTCGGGTGCGGATAAAAAAGCCTTTCGCATGGTAAATTTTCCGGATATCTCCGGTGTTATGCCTTTTTTGCGTGCCCCTTTTGCCATTCTTGACCTGGATGGCCTATGGACATTGCGTGAGGTTTTACGTTTGGCGGAGGCGGCCGCTCAATCGGTGCAAAGTTTTGTTTATGCCTGCACTTCTCTCAACCCTATTGCACAAGCCGCCAATGCCCCCTCCCCTGTCGATCTCGTCAGTCCCAACGGCGGGACTTGCCCACGGCTTCTCGCACTTATCAAATCATGCCCCTTACCGGAGACATTGACAAAAGCACTTGTGCGTTGTCTCAATGATGACGGACATATACGAGACGAGAGTTCGCCTGAGCTCTTGCTTGTGCGCACCGAATTACGCCGCCTGCATCAAAATTGCTTACGGCGTGTCAAGGATTTTGCCAGCGAGTATAATATTGCGCATTATCTGCAAGATTCCTTCATGTCGCTTGCTTCCGATCGCTATGTTTTACCACTGAAAAGCAATTTTAAAGGGCGTTTACAGGGAATTATCCACGATTATTCACAAACAGGCGAAACGTGTTATTTTGAACCCATGTTCTTAGTGGAAGTGAATAACAGTTTACAGGAATTGAAGCGACAAGAACGGGAAGAAGAACGCAAGATATTAGAATTTTTAACAAACCTCACCCGTGAAGCCTTGAGCGAAGTGCAAAATGCCTTACATTTGCTCACACGCCTTGATGTACTTATAGCATTGCAAAAACTTGCGCAAAGCATGGAAATAACCACGCAAACCACGCTAAAGCACGGTGTACGCCATAAAAACACAGCCAAAAAAGCCACTGCCCCCGGCGAGTGTCAACTGGTGGATTTATATGCAGAAGATGCGCACAGCGACATCTATTTACCGGATGCCCGTCATCCGCTCCTCGCCTTGGGTGGAAGCGCACAACCCATTAATCTTATACTTGAAAAAGATGAGCTGGGGCTGGTGATTTCCGGTGGTAATGCCGGCGGTAAGACCGTCTGCCTCAAAACTTTGGGACTGCTTGTGCTCATGAGTATGTGCGGCTTTCCTGTGCCCGTGGGCTTGGGTGCTCGCCTTCCTGCCTTTACACATCTGTATGCTTTTATTGGAGATGCACAAAGCCTCGAAGACCATCTATCCACATTTACCGGACAAATCAGGCAATTGGCGCAGGCTTGGGACACAGCAAATAAACATTGCCTCATCTTGCTGGATGAATTTGGAGCAGGTACAGACCCTGCTCAAGGCGCAGCATTGGCGCAAGCGGTACTGGACGGCCTTTTGGATAAAGGCGCCACCGTCATGGCCGCCACACATTTTCCGGCACTTAAAACCTACGCGCTCAGCCGTGATAAAGCACGGGCGGCTTCAGTATTGTTTGACCCAAATACAAAGCGTCCTCTTTTTTGCCTTGCCTATGACCAAGTCGGTGCAAGCCAAGCACTCGATGTGGCACGAGAACACGGCCTGCCCGAAAGCATTTTGCGCCGTGCCGAGCACTATTTACTCATGGATGGTGAAGATACAGGCGCACTCATTGAGCGACTCAATGGCCTTGCTGTGCGTAAAGAAGAGGAAATAAACGCCTTAAAGCAAGAACACCAAGAGCAAAAACGCAAAAACGAACAATTATTGCGAAAACTTGAGCAAGAACGCAGCAAGCTCTATGCCGAAGTAAAACAACGTGCCGCCGAGCTTTTGCAAGCGTGGAAAGCAGGAAAAGTTACGCATAAACAAGCGCTTAAAAATATGTCGCTCTTGCGTGCCGAACTTGCCGAAAAATCCGGTACACAAACAGCCGCTGAAGGTGGCGCACAGACCACCATTGATGCCCTGCGTGTTGGCTCAGAGGTTATGCATAGGGTGTTTGGTAAAAAAGGTAAGATTTGTCAAATTGATACAAGAAAACAACGTGCTCAACTACATATGAATGGCGTGACACTATGGGCTGATCTCAAAGATTTGAATGTCACCTCGCAAACCGTGGGCGAAAAATCTGCGGCGCATTCGCCCAAAAGTGGCAGCGTGCTCACCCGTTTAGATACAAAAGGTCAAGGCTCCGGTACATTCGGTACGCTGCTAAGCCTTGATATGCGTGGACAACGTGCCGATGTGGCACTGTCACAACTGAGCGCATTTTTAGATAAAGCCATCATGAACAGCCGTGAAAGCGTTGAAATTGTGCATGGTCGGGGAACGGGCGTTTTACGCAAAGAAGTACACAATTTTTTGCGTACTTTCCCCGGCATTGAACATTTTGAACTGGCTCCCGAAGACAGGGGCGGTGATGGTATGACCATTGTGTATTTACGTTAACAGGCTGTTAAAGTAAAATATTCTATGCCTCTACCAAGAACGTCCCATATGACATTCTAATTTTGTAAA
>CAYJHK010000296.1:0-2794 GCA_964369515.1 uncultured Desulfovibrionaceae bacterium | reverse complement strand
CATGAAGCTTTTTTTGAAGAAAAAAGCGGAAAGCGCGTTTTGAGGGGGGGAACTTTTTGACGCAAGCAAAAGTTCCCCCCACTAAAAATATTGCAAATTAGAATCATGCAGAATTTGTATAAAATGTATATAAACAATGTATTATAAAATACTTTTCATTTGAAGTTATTAATGTTAGATGCGTTTTTGAGTTTATCGCACTGTTAAGGAGCTCATATGCAAAAAAACATCGTGGAATGTATCGGACAAACTCCGCTCATTGCTTTGCAGCATATAAATGCAAGCGATTGCGAGATATATGTTAAATTGGAGAGTCGAAATCCCGGCGGTTCCGTCAAGGATCGCATTGCAAAGCATATGCTGGGCAAAGCTTTGGCCGAAGGGCGCATTGGTGCCGGTGGGACTCTTATTGAACCAACCAGCGGTAATACGGGTATTGCCTTAGCCATGCTTGCGGCGGCAAATAATTTGCGCTGTTGTATTGCCATGCCGGAAAGTATGAGCATTGAGCGGCAAAAAATCATGCGTGGCTACGGAGCTGAACTGATTTTAACGCCTGCCAAGGAGGGTATGCAAGGTGCGGTGAATGCAGCCGAGCAGTTGCTGGCAAAAACCGACAATGCCTTTATGCCCAATCAGTTTGCCAATGATTATGCGGTGCAAGCGCATTATTTGACGACAGGGTCTGAAATTTTAAGGCAAACCTTGGATATAAGCGAGCAAAGTAGTGATGTCCTTGATGTTCTTGTCGCCGGCGTGGGTACGGGAAGCACCCTTTCGGGGTGCGGACTTTTTTTACGGGAACAGCTGCCGAATTTGCGTATTGTGGCTGTGGAGCCGCTCGAATCACCCTTACTGTCGCAAGGAAAAAGTGCGCCGCATGGTATTCAGGGCATCGGTGCCAATTTCGTTCCCCCTATTTTACGTCTTGATATTATTGATAGTATCTACACTGTAGGCACGGAAGATGCCCTTGCCACCGCCCGTGCCTTGCAAAGCAAGGAGGGGATAAGTGCCGGTATTTCATCGGGAGCCAATGTTTTTGCAGCCTTGCAGCTTGCGAAACAGCCGGAAATGTGTGGTAAGCGTATTGTTACCTTTATTTGCGATGGAGCGGAACGATATATGTCCACGGCACTTTTTGCATAACAGGACAAGGTGCTAAAAGTTTCGCACAATTTAAAATAGTCGAAGCTGAAAAATGCATGAAAATGCGTTTTTCAGCTTTGACTACGTATGAACAATAACGAAAATTGTGCAAAAACGAAAGTACCGGGTGTTATAGGAATTAATGAAGGTGAATTACAAATACATCTATCTGATGTTGTACGCAATACGGTAGAGGAAATTCTCGATGCCATGTTTGATTCAGAGGCCGATGAACTGCAATTTATTCTAAGAACCACGGGTTTTGCCTAATAAAGCTTAAAGGTATTGATGATAGTGCTTTATGTGGACTTATATAATCTGAAGAAGCACGCTTTTCTGGATACTTATCAAGAATATATCGGTATCTTTCTTGTATTGCATCATATTCTTCTTGTATATCTGTGGTAGGGAATGTTCCTTGAATACGCTTCCATGTTTCCATAGCGGCCGCCAAAATCTCTTCAGGCGTATTATTATGCACGCTTATATTATGCTCAGCACATTTTTCTAACGTAAATCTATCAATACCATTTACTATAACATATTCAAAAGGGAGATAGCGTTTTTCGTCTTCGGAGTAGTATTTTTTGAAAATATTGGTTACATTAGATAGGCTATCATACATGCAAGTATAGATATTGAAATTGACACATAATATAGGGACGTTTTTCAGGAGAGCAGCATCTACTACTCCAGATGAAACTGCTATCATTAAGTCGCAATGAGCAGGTAAATAAAAATCTAAGAGTTCATGCACACGTCCATTGGAAATATCTATAATGTATGGAGAAACACTTTCTATAGCATGTTCAACTATATTACCTAATCGTATGGAATAAATATTATTTTTAGCGAAATAATGCATGGTTGGAAAAAAATCGCTAATTTCCATATTCCTAATATCATGATATGCCCAAGCATTTTTATTGTCTTGCGGGTGAGCAGTATTTAAATAAGCACTATCGCGCCCTAAAAAGCAAACTCGAGGTTTATTGCTATCAATACCAATTCTTTGCAATTCTTGATTGGCTAGAGCATGTTCTTCTTCAGAAAAATCAAATTGAACTAAATTTTGAGCATAATAGTATCTATAGTCAATAATTTCATCAGCATAAACATCAATTGACATAAATTGATATGGCTCCGTAATTTTACAAAAGCTGTATGCTAAATGTGCCCAATCGGGCATTTGCATATGTCTTAGCCAAAATTTTTGTAGGGCTAAATTGCAATGGCCAGTAGTCCAAGCAAGCAAAATAGCATTTTCAAGTTTTCCTTCTAAATGTAGCTTTATTTGTGTGCAGGCTGTATTAACAATATAATGCCCAATTCGTTCGCCTAATAATTTCAAAAAATATACGGGCACTATATGTCGTAATGTATATGCGGATTTAATGAATAGAAAAATTTTTTCAAACCCTGAATTTTCTGAATTTAAAAGCTTATCAAACAAGGTTTTTATTTTTCCCATTAAAACTTGAGTATGCTCATTACCTTTTGTATGCGGTGACTGCTGTAAGTCCATATATGTGTTATTAAGAATGTACTTATATAGATGCACTTTGTTCATCAACTCAACCGTTTGATTGTTTTTATTTATATGTTTTGTCATATTTAGAAGGCCATTTTTAGTGATCTTAATAAG
>CAYJHK010000295.1:0-2811 GCA_964369515.1 uncultured Desulfovibrionaceae bacterium | reverse complement strand
TTGGCAAAAGTTCCCCTTCCCCCCTCAAAAAAATAATTAATCAGTGTTTCCCTAAGTATAGTAATTTTTCTTGGAATTGCTATAGGAAGTATTTTTAATCCTATAAAAACAGTATGGAGGAAAACCATGCATTGTTCAGCACATGACTTGAGCGCCGAAAGGCTTCCTCTGAGTGAAATGCTACGGCGCCACGATCTTTGTCGAGAGTTTGCCACAGCGTTTGCCCAAAATGCCGGCGGTATGCTCTTTTTTTCACGGCTTGCCATCTATTATTTGACAGGAGCCTATGCAAACGGCGTTTTTTGGCTACCCATGCAAAGTGCAAACGCTTCGCCCTTGCTTATGCTCTTTGAGCCGCCGTCTTTGTCACGCACTTCGTTGGAATCTGTGCGCAAGTTATATTCCGGTCAAAGTCCATTACTTAATATGTGCAGCTTGTCGTCTTATTCTGATATATCAACATGTTGTCAGGAGTATTCTGTGCCTATCTCCACTGTTGTGGCTGCCGAAATGGGCTCCTTGCCTTGGAGTCATGTTCAAACAGTGCAACAGGGACTTAAAGAGGTGAAAGAATTTGTGGCAGCGGATGCTATTTTATTGAGAGCTCGCTCACGTAAATCATTATGGGAGCTTAATAAAATGCGTATTGCCGGCGCAAGACATCATAAGGCTGTAGCGCACATTTTACCGCAGCGTATGCATAGCGGCATGAGCGAAAGGGAGCTGGCGCAGCTTTCGTGGGAGGTGTTCTTCAGCCTTGGACACAATGGTATGAACCGTATGGGCAATTTTGGCGAAGAGTGTTTTTTGGGGCATATTGCCGCTGGCGACAATGGCAATTATCCCAGCCATTTTAACGGCCCACTTGGTCTGAAAGGCAGCCATCCGGCATCGCCCTATATGGGAGATGCGCACAGTATTTGGGGAAAAAATCAAATACTTGCCATGGATATTGGCTTTGTACTCGAAGGCTATCATACCGATAAAACACAAGTTTATTATTCGGGCAATGTAGCATCTTTACCAAGCGAAGTACGCAAAGCCCATGATGTGTGTATAGAAATTCAGCAAAGGGCGGCCGAAGCCTTAAAGCCCGGAGCCATTCCGTCCGATATATGGAATGATGCCAAGGAGTATGCGCAAAAAAATGGCGTTGATGAGGGTTTCATGGGACTTGGCGGCAATAAAGTACCGTTTTTAGGGCACGGTATTGGGCTTGTTATAGATGAGTTTCCTGTTCTTGCGCAGCGTTTTGATGAGCCTTTGCACGAAAATATGACCATTGCCATCGAACCCAAGGTGGGCATTTCAGGTGTCGGCATGGTGGGCGTTGAGAATACATTTGTGGTAACACAGGCCGGCGGCGTTTCCATAACCGGTGAAAATTACAGCATAATCGAAGTGGAGTGAGGTGAAATAATGAATTTTACAGCCGTTAAGTTTCCCATGGAGCAATTACACAAACGCCACAAAAAATGTCAGGATATTTTGGGCGAACTCTTTCCGCAAGCGTCAGGAATGCTCGTTTTTTCACGGACAAACATCTATTATTTGACCGGCACAAGAGCCAACGGACTTTTATGGTTGCCACGCACGGGCGAGCCCATTCTTATGGTGCGCAAAGCCGAAGAGCGTTGCCGCATGGAAAGCCCGCTCAAAAATATTACTTCCTTTAAATCTTACGCACACATACCTAAGATATGCGCAGAGTTTGGCTGTGCCCTTAGCGGTGAAGTTGGCGTAGAAATGCGGGGACTGTCTTGGTCGCTGGCTAATATGCTCCAAGAGCGCCTCAAGGACTTTTCATTTGTAGCCATTGACGGCGTTCTTCAAAGGGCGCGCGCCATAAAATCTACATATGAAATGCAGCGCATACAGCGATGCGTAGATGCGCAACATAAGGCACTTTTTGAATATATTCCAGAACATATCAAGCCCGGAATGAGCGAGCGACACATTGCACATCTGCTTTGGAATGAATATTTTTCTCTTGGGCATGAAGGCATGTTGCGAAAGGAAAATTACGGCAATGAGATCTTCCTCGGGAGCATAGCTGCCGGTAAAAATAGTTTGCGTGTCGAGCACTTTGAAGGTTGCATCGGCGCAGTGGGTGAGCATCCGGCCATGCCACATATGGGCTATGCCGGTACCATTTGGAAGGACGGCGAGCTGCTCAATATTGACACGGGTTTTACATTTGAAGGCTATCACAGCGATATGTCCGTCAGCTTTGTTGGGGGAGATAGGGCGCAGGCACATCAAGACTTGGACATTGCCCATGAACAATGTGCTGATATTTTAGAGTCTATGGTTAATCAATTTAACGCATCACCTTGCACGACGTCAATGAAAGCACAGCTGCAAGATGTGGCACAACGCACGGCAAAAGAGCGTGGCCTTAACGAATTTTCCTTCCATGTGCATGGGGTGGGGTTGAGTATGGACGAAGAACTCGATTGTATAAATATTCCGGATCTAGAGGAAGATACGTCCATTGTACTAGCCATATATCCTCGAATACGTGTCCATGAAAAAGGAATTGTTGGCATAAAGACCCTTTTTTCTTACGACAAAACCGGCTTGCGAAGTATGAATCCCGTTACTCGTGAACTGCAACATATAACAGTGCGTTGAAAAAGTGCAAACTACTACGTCAAAATTTCAAAGGCAAACTGCTTGTGTATGTTAGTCGTCACTGAAAAACATGTTAACAGCATAAATTAAACATTTTTTTAGTTAAAATACAAATAAAAATTCCGAAAACAAGGGCATGGAATGCACTTTTCCGGCATTTTTATGACGCTAAAACAT
>CAYJHK010000294.1:0-2821 GCA_964369515.1 uncultured Desulfovibrionaceae bacterium | reverse complement strand
GTAGCGAAGCAATCCATGTATTTTGTCAATTTCAGGAATTGCGCAGAGGTCTCATTCTTGATTTTCGGTCGCATTGACTGACGTCAATGCTCCAAAGACCTTGCGCAATGAATTCCGATAACAAATAACGACAGCACGCCAAAAAAAGGGGCAACAGCCGCAGCCTTGCCCCTAAAAATCCCTTCCCAAAAGGACGTACTATATCAATTATCCTCCAATAAGGTTCATAGCCATACGAGGCATGGAATTAGCTTGCCCAAGCATAGCCACAGCAGATTGGGTGAGAATTTGGTTACGTACAAAGCTGGTCATTTCCGTGGACACGTCTACGTCAGAAATACGAGACTCAGAAGCCGCCATATTTTCAGACTGTACGGTCAAATTGTCCACAGTTGCTTCAAGACGATTTTGCATGGCACCAATGTGCGCTCTGATTTTATCCTTGGAAACTATGGCATCGGTGATAGCTACAAGCGAAGCCTGCGCTTGCGATTGCGTGGACAGGGTATGTCCGGCATTGGCGACACTACTATGACCAAGGCCAAGTGCAGAAGATGTACTATTGCCGATACGGATGTAGTAATAGTCTTCAGCAGAGTCGTTATTGCTTCCGAAGTGAACGAGCAATGAACCGGTACTCTTCAAAGGGTCACCGTTATGGTCGCCGGAAAGCGTACCGTCAATCAGTTTCAACCCGTTGAAGTCTGTAGAGTTGGCAATACGAGTTATTTCCGAAGCCAGTGACTGATATTCTGACTCAATCATCAAGCGTTGCGTGGAATCGTAAGTGCCGGTTGCAGCCTGTTCTGCAAGCTCCTTCATTCTAATGAGCTGAGCGTCAATGATGCCAAGAGCACCGTCAGCAGTTTGCAACAATGAAATTGCATCGTTGGCATTTCTTGCACCTTGGTTCAAGGCTGCAATGTCTGCACGCATAAGTTCGCGAATAGCAAGACCAGCAGCATCGTCAGAAGCACCATTAACACGCAAGCCAGAGGACAAGCGAGCAGTCGAGGTGGACAAATTTCCATAGTGATTGGTTAAATTGTTAGCAGCATTCAGAGCCATTGCATTGTGATTAATAGAAAGTCCCATAACATTCCTCCATGAATGTTTTGTTGCCTGATGGAGCAAAATGCGCGATTGCTTCCCTGCAATCTTCCACCGACTAGCCCCTCAAACCCTAAGCTTCATATATTTTAGTATGAAACAGGTGAGATGGGGATTGGATACATAAGTACACCGTTACTAATGTGTACTGCCACTTACCATGATGCACGGGCAAATTTTGCCCAGTACACCTTTATATTAAAAAGAAGCAATATACATACCAAAACTATGAAATATTAACTATTTTTAATAGTTTTCTCTCAAGTTTTTTGTATTTTTTGCCAATTACAACGGAAAAAAAGGTCATTCTTCATACTATCAAGAGTATTTATCATATTTTTCCCCATGAAATTTTTTCCTCCGGGAAAAACATTCTCAACAACACTAAAGTTTTTCCTAATATATCATAACTGTGCAATGACACAAAGGTCAACAATTGCTCCCCTCTAAATATCAAACAATTAAAAATGTCGTACCGTTAAATAAGTCTAGTCCAATAAAAGATTTAAAGCCATACGTGGCATAATATTTGCTTGCCCTACCATGGCCACCGCCGTTCTAGTAAGAATTTGATTCAATACAAAATTTGTCATTTCAGCGGCAATATCAGCGTCTGAAATACGAGATTCAGCCGAAGTAAGATGTTCAGATTGTATGGTTAAATTCCCCACCGTTGCTTCTAAACGATTTTGCATGGAACCAAGATGAGCACGAATGGCATCCTTGGAGACAATAGCATTATTAACTGCAATCAAGGCCGCTTGCGCTTGCGACACTGTGGATACGGTTTGTCCAGCCACTGCACCGCTGGCAGTACCAAGACCAAGAGCAGAGGCGGTACTATTGCCTATACTAATGTAGTAATAATCCTCTGCCGACGCATTAGCAGAGCCAAAATGGATAAGAAGCTGACCTGTACTCTTTAAACCTGTTCCATCATGAGCACCGGCAAGGGTACCGTCAAGAAGCTTTATACCATTAAATTCTGTGGCGTTGGCAATGCGAGTAACCTCAGAGGCTAATGCTTGATACTCCGATTCAATAACAAGACGCTGCTCCGGATTGTAAATACTAGAGGAAGCTTGCACCGCCAATTCTTTCATGCGAATAAGCTGTAAATCAATAACTCCCATGGCATCATCGGCTGTCTGCACGAGCGAGATGGCATCATTGGCATTGCGCACACCTTGGTTTAAAGCAGCCACATCTGCCCTCAACAGCTCCCGAATAGCAAGTCCCGCCGCATCATCAGCTGCGCTGTTTATGCGTAGCCCCGAAGTGAGCCTTTGCATCGAAATTTGTAAATGTCCATAGAGAACACCAAGATTTCTGGCTGCATTGCGTGCCATTGCATTGCTGTTGACGAAAAGTGCCATAACATTCCTCCTTGAATGCCGTGGTGTACGAGTGACGTTTGATCTTCCTCCATGAAAATCTTCTGTCCAATACTTAGGACATCGGCAAAATTTTCCCAACCATTAGGGTAGTAGGAAAATTTTGCCTACTTTTTTTTCAAAGCGTTTGCTTAAAGAGCTCAGCATAGTTCAAAAAGGCCTAATATTATATGTTGCTATTACCTTTAGTCAGTTTTTTTGTGGGAGGAACTTTTGCTTGCGCCAAAAAGTTCCCCCCACACCCCCTCAAAACGCACTTATTACTTTTTTCTGCGAAAAAAGCTTCATGGGGGTTTATATGTAATTCTGCCTAGAAT
>CAYJHK010000293.1:0-2847 GCA_964369515.1 uncultured Desulfovibrionaceae bacterium | reverse complement strand
TTGGCGCAAGCAAAAGTTCCCCCCACAAAAAATATCGCAAATTAGAATCACGTGATTTCCCGGGTGATTTGCAGTACATTTTTTTCACTTTGCTTACTCTTACAAATGTAGTACCGTCTTTCACCGGAATGAAAAACAATGCGGAAGCTTTTTGACATGGGGAAAACTCCTCTTTCTCAAAAAAAATTAATCAATAATTCTTCAATAATAAAGGTGGGCATAATGGAAATACAAAAAAAACTTGAAAACGGTACCCTAACTATTGCTTTAATCGGAAGACTTGACACAAAAACCTCCGGTACACTGGAAAATGAGCTGAAGGAAAGTTTAGATGGCGTGAATATCTTACTCTTGGACTTTTCACAGCTGGAATATTTGTCTTCCGCCGGTCTTAGGGTAATATTTTCTGCGCAAAAGCGTATGAAACAACAGGGAAGCATGACCATAAAAAATGTGAATGACATCATTGCCGAAATATTCAACATCACAGGTTTTGCAGATATTTTGACCATTGAAAACAATAATTAGCTCTCAAGTATTGCAGTATGTTTTTGCCTTTTATTATTGTCAATATCGTTTCCCTTGCCATTATTTTTTTGCTAAAAAACTTTTCAAGAGCAGAATATGGCAGAAAAAAAGACTACCTCCGCTCGCAAGTGCTTGTGGGAATTATCTTTGGCGTACTTGCAGGTCTGAGCACCTTTTTCAGCGTATATGCAGGCGATGATGTCATCAGCACTCGAAATGGCATAGTGCTTTCTACGGGAATTATTTTTGGTGCGCCTGCCGGTATTGTTGCCGGTCTTATTGGTGCGGTATGGAGATTTTTTGCGATTTTTTCCGGTCTGGATACCCAGCTGGCATCCTCCCTGACTACGGTGATTGCCGGTTGTTTTGGTGCAGCCTTGCGTGTGTGGTTGTTTGAGCGCAAGACACCCAAGAGTTTGCATGGCTTTTTTGCCGGCGTAAACATTGAAATCCTCCATATTTTATTTATAATCCTCATCAGTATAAAAGATATACATTCCGTATTCATAGGCATGAAAGCCTTCACCATTCCCTTGCTTGCCATAAACGGTATTTTCAGTGCGCTGGCTGCGGCTGTAGCTACGTGGAAAACGCCAAGTACAAGAAAGAATACAATAACAGATGCAACGCCAAAGAAAACGAAACTTAAAAGCATTGCCGAGAGCTTTGAACAGTGGCTTGCCGTATATCTCCTCGTTGCATTGACTTTGTCGGCGGCCTTTATTTGGGCATTACAAACACGCATTTCCCAAAGCGATACGGTAAACTTATTGCGCCTAAATCTTTACGACGTGCAACATATTGTCACAACATTACAACAGTTTGATGTTAAAGCTCAAGGATATCATGTTGCGCTTGATTTGATTGGCAATAAGCATATAGGCAAAGGCGGCGGCATTATTCTTGCTGACAGTCAAGGCCTTATTATCGGTGACAGAATGGGAAGTGAGGGGAAAACGCTTGCTTCCAAGAATATACACTTCAAAAATATTCAAGACAATACGTTGTTCACCGCCACGATTCATGGGAAGTCGCAGTATTGCATGTATCTGAAAGTTCACGATTTATATGTTCTCGCCTTCATCCCCTCAGATGATGCTGAGTTTTCACGAAATGTGTCAGTGTATCTGTATATTTTTCTGCAAAGCTTGGTGCTCTCCGTCATGCTGGTGCTTATATATATTCTTGTAAAACGTCTAGTTATTGACAATATACACAAGGTTAACCGTTCCTTGGCTAAAATCAGCGACGGCAATTTAAATACCTTGGTCGATCTGCACACCAATGAAGAATTTTCATTACTTTCCGGTGATATAAATGCCACAGTTGCCGCTTTAAAACATCACACCGAAGCAGAAAAGGCTCGCCTTGGCGCAGAGCTTGAACTTGCCAAAACCATACAAGTTTCAGCTCTTCCAAGCATCTTTCCGCCTTATCCTCAGCATGATGAATTTGAGATTTTCGCCTGTATGCACACAGCACGAGAAGTGGGCGGTGATTTTTATGATTTCTACTTCACCGACACCGGACATTTGGCATTTGTGGTGGCTGATGTTTCCGGTAAGGGCATACCGGCCGCAATTTTCATGATGAAGGCCAAAACATTACTCAAAAACTTTGCCGAAGCCGGTCAAAGCGTGGAAAATGTTTTTTCAAACACAAATAAACATTTATGCGAAAATAATGAAGCGATCATGTTTGTGACTGCATGGCTTGGTGTCTTGGATGTTCAATCAGGGCTGCTGCGCTTTGTAAACGCAGGGCACAATCCGCCACTGTTAAAACGCACCGACGGTACAGTGAAGTATTTAAAGACAAAGCCCAATTTTGTATTGGCACTCTCAGACGATGCCAAATATGATGTTCATGAACTTCAACTTGAGTGCGGCGATGAGATTTTTCTTTACACCGATGGCATTACGGAAGCTGCCAACGAGAGCGGTGAGTTGTATTCCGAAGAACGCCTTAAAAATGCCTTTGATAACAAACGCTTGTCGGTTGAAGACATGTGTTTCCAAGTCCTTAATTCTGTGAATAGCTTTGTGGGCGAAGCTGCTCAAGAAGATGATATAACCATGCTGTACTTGCAGTTTGGAAAAAATATGACAGAAAAATCTTGATTATGAGCTACGCTTTCAACTTAGAGTTAATAAGATCTCGCACACTGCCAATTAGTACTTGTGGAAAAAACTATTTGTCAGTATATTCTGCAGAATGTGGTTCGTTCAAAAAGTCTTTGCGTAAATATGATTACGTAGCTATTACCTTTAGTCAGCTACTTTTTATCTGGGGGGAAGGAAAACCCTTTTGCTAGCGCCA
>CAYJHK010000292.1:0-2861 GCA_964369515.1 uncultured Desulfovibrionaceae bacterium | reverse complement strand
GGCAATAGCCACGTATCGCAAATTAGAATGCCCTGCCAAAATACACTGCAAGCTATGAGTTTTTCACTGTATTTGTCATATTTGCAATAATACCGTCCAGCTGCTTTGTTATGGTACCAAGCTCCTCCACAGCTTTATCCGCAATATCCATAGCTTCCAGTGTCTCGCTTGCTATGCCATTGATTGCATTAACATCTTTTGACATTAGCTCCACTGTTCCGGCTTGTTCACGGGTGGCTTGAGCCATATTGTCCATGGTGCTGGCGGTATCTACAATAACGTCCTTAATGCGTTGCAGGGCTTCTTCGGATTGTTTTGAAAATACGGTAGCCTCTTGCATAAGTTCGAGGGTTTTATCTGCGCCCTGAGAGCCTTTGGTAATGCCGTTGAGTATCACTGTGACGGTGGTGTTGACATGTCCGGTGGCTTCTTGCGTTTTTTCGGCAAGTTTACGCACTTCATCGGCAACAACTGCAAAGCCTCTTCCCGATTCTCCGGCTCGTGCCGCTTCAATGGCTGCGTTGAGCGCAAGAAGATTTGTTTGCCCGGCAATTTCGTCAATTACTGAGATAATACGTGTTATTTCAGAAGCTTGAACTCCAAGTTCCTCCATGTCTTTTACGAGGCTTTGCACTTGGCGCATAACCTGTTCGCTGCAGTCCAAGGCTTGCTGAACAATTTTTACACCTGCTGTGGCTTCATTGCTGGCTTCGGTGGCCATATCGGAAGATTGCAAAGCTTGTGCTGTGACATTGCTTGCGCCTGTGCGCATTTCTTCGCAGGCCATGACCGCATTTTGCGTACTGTTTAATATATTTGTGGTGGCGGTATGCGCCGTAGTTACTTGGGTCAAAAGTAAGCTTGTGTTTTCGGCAACGCTTTCGGAAACTTCCTTGGCAGAATTTGCATTGACGAAAATGGTTTCATTTTGTTCTTTAACTATGTTTTCTTGTTTGCGAACTTCTGTAATATCCACATAGACGGCAAAAGAGCCAATGCGCTTATTGTCCAAATCATGCAGCATACTGATATCAGCAATGCAATATTTAAAAGTGCCCTTTCTATCTCTATAGGCGACGCTTTCTCCCTTAATAGGCTCTTCCGAAAGCAAAAGCTCACGCAAAATACGGTTTCTGGTTCCCTTGGGATCCAAGAAGAAGGAAAGGTCTTTACCGATATAATCTTCCGGCACGCCATCATCATCAAAATTTGTAAGCAAGGGCTGATTGCACGCCAAAACTTTTTGCTCTGAGTCAATGACAATATAGGGTACGGGAATGCCGTGGAGCAAACCTTGGGTAAAGCCTATTTCTTTTTTCATTCCAAGCACCATACGCTCGATATTGTGGCTCACATCATATAATTCATCAGCACCGCTTAAAATTAACGGTGCATCCAAATCACCTTCGCTTATGGCAATACTGCTATTTCTCAGCGCAGTAAGCCTTTTTACAATGATCTTTGCAGTGGAAAAGCGCACAAGCAAAATCATGGCTATGATGGTGACACAGCCAAGCCCCAGAATAATATAGGTGGCCTCACGCAACTTAGCCATATCGGGGGTGATATCGTTGATGGTGGTAAATTGACCTAATATATTTTTAGATGAACCGTGGCAGTGGTAGCAGTCTTTTTCATTTTCAATACTGTTGACGGAAACGAAGAACCACTTATCTTTATGGGAAATCAGCTCTGTGGTTTGAACATTCCTTGTGATGGCTTCTTCCATGAGTTTTATGACATTTGCCGGTATATTAAGATTGCTTACGGGAGTTTTGCTTTTTAATTCTTTGCTTGAATAAGTAACAGTACCCAAAAAACTGGACATATACATTTGCATATCGGGGCGATGTTTACCAAAATAGCTGAATTCTTTTTGTGTTCCCTCGTTATCACCTGCAAGCATGGGGCGATAGACGATATTTTGTATAAGCTCTTTAACAACGACAACATTTTCATTCATGGTGCTTATGAATCTTTGCTCATTTGTATAAGATACAAATGCCAAAAAAATGCCTATGAAGACAATCAATATTGCGCCCACCAATAATGCAAACTTATTCCCTATCTTTTTGCGTATTTGAATCATAATGTCTTTTCCTATGTAGTCATATTATATGGCAAGCACACATTGAGTTTCCAACGGACTGCTAAATACTTGAGAAAAATATTTTTTAATGCGCTCCGGAATAGATACGCCCATCGTATGATATGCGGTTTATCCTGCTATCATCATGACATGTTTCACAAAGTTTAAGGGTAGGCTTGCGTGAGATGGACTCGGCACTACCATCCTCAGTATGCAATCCGCCCATGCCGTGGCAAGATTCACAACCAACATCTGCCAAATGCGGTGTTTGTTCATAACTAATAAAACCGCTTTTTTTACCATAGCCTGTGGTATGACAAGACAAACACTCCTCAAACTCTGCTGCGGTAAGTTTTTCTCTCATTATTATCACAGATTTTTTACTGCCGGCTTTTTTGGAATTGGCTTTGAAGTTTTGTACTGTTTCCGAATGGCATTCGGCACAAGCCTCTGTACCCACATACCAATTTTCCTTGGGAGGACTCCCCTTACTAGCGTCTGCGCCTGTACTTGCAGCTTCATCTGTACTTGCTGCTCCGGCTATTGGTTCTGCGTAAGCAATAATATGTATGCTTGAATAAATAATACAAAAAAACAAGCATAAAGAAAAAAATAAACCAAGCTTACTCATAGGACATCTTCCCCATAATAAATCACAAAAGATAATAGTTGTAACCATTCTACAAGCTTTGTGGCTATATATTACAAACTTGAGAGCTCTGCACAATTCAAAAAGGCATGGATTGCCACGTCGCTTCGCTCCTCGCAATGA
>CAYJHK010000291.1:0-2878 GCA_964369515.1 uncultured Desulfovibrionaceae bacterium | reverse complement strand
CTTCCATGATTTTCCTCTTTTTTTTAAGTGTTTATTGTATCAGATATACATAAGCAGTTTGGATTGTATAACTGACGCAGTAGATGGTACTTTTTCAACTAACTAGACCCATCTGAAAAACGCATTTTCATGCATTTTTCAGAAGTGACGACTAACTACAGTGCGTTCAAAAAGTGCCAAATACAAGGAAAAATTCAAACACAAGGCGCGCCGTGTATACGGATATACATAAGCGGTTTGCGTTTGGAATTTTGACGCAGTAGATGGTACTTTTTCAACGCACTGTTATATCTTTTCCCAGCCAATAACTCAGAGTACTGTATAATATTTCCGGAGAAATAGGCTTGGTAATATGTTCATTCATGCCGCTTTTAATGCTTTTTTCCTTATCGCCGGTCATGGCATGTGCAGACATGGCAATGATCGGTATATGCGAAAATTTGGGGATTTGGCGGATTTTTTGAGTGGCGGTAAGCCCATCCATAATGGGCATCTGAATATCCATAAGCACAAGGTCATACGGCTTAAGTTCCAGCATATCAAGGGCTTCTTGTCCATTATTTGCAATATCTAACGTGTAACCGGCGCCTTTCAATAATTCTTCGGCAATAATTTGATTAATATTGTTATCTTCCACCAGGAGCAAATGCGCTGAATGCTCTCCCATCTCTGCAGCTTGCTGTTCATCCAACTGGGCACGCAACGACTCTCGCTTGTTGTCAGAAATTTGAAAAAACGCCGTAAAGAAGAAGGTAGAGCCTTGATTCGGAATACTTTCCACCCATATTTCACCATGCATAAGCTCCACAATACGCTTGGATATGGCAAGCCCAAGCCCTGTACCGCCATACTTGCGTGTAACAGAGGTGTCAGCTTGGCTAAAAGCATCAAAAAGCCCTACAATTTGCTCTTCATTCAGCCCAATTCCCGTATCTCTCACGGAAAAATGGCACAAAATATCATTCTCATTTTGCACGGAAGACGTAACATCAAGCTTAATTCCACCCTCGCCGGTAAATTTAATGGCATTGCCCACAAGATTTATTAATACTTGTTTGAGGCGTAAGGGATCGCCCATGAGCATGGTTTGGGCATTTTCATCGGCATTTACTTGGAGATACAGCTTTTTTTGTGCAATGGCATTGACAAAAAGGTGATGAATTTCTGTGACAACTTCGTGTATGGTAAATGAGGTGACCTCCATATCGAGTTTACCGGCTTCAATTTTTGAAAAATCCAAAATATCATTGATAATACGCAAAAGTTCCTTGGTGGAAAAGAGCGCTTTTTGCATGTAATCTTGCTGTAATTCGCTGAGCTTTGTACCCGATAAAATATGCAAAAGCCCCAAGATACCGTTCATGGGCGTGCGTATTTCATGACTCATATTTGCAAGAAATTCACTCTTGGCCAAGGCATTTTTTTCGGCAGTATCCTTGGCAAGCTCTATTTCCCGAAGCAGCGCCTTTGCTTCACGTAAATCTGTAACATATCCAATATATAAATCTTCTTCTTCAATATACGCTCGCACAAGCGTAATATCCGTGGGAATATCTTCACGTTCAGAACCATAGGTTAAGCATTCAAAACGACTGTATCCTTGCTGGATAACCTCAGTAAATTTTTCTTGTAGAAAAAGATTAGTTGTTGTACCGCAAGGCTGAAATTCAGGAAAATAACTCATGATATTAGTAAGATAAAGCTGCTTACTACCAAATCCGGAAATGCGTATTGCCTCAGCATTACAATCAAGTATCTGCATATCAGCGGTCATAATATTGATACCAAGGGGAACGCCGTCAAGGATGGCTTGGGTGCGTTTTTCGGCAGCTTGAGCCTTGCGAATGCTTTCTTCAATTTCCCGTAAATCCTTATAAAATACAACAATCATATTTTGATCGTTATGTCTAACCTTTACAGCCGTTGCCTCAGTCGGAACTTCCTTACCGTCAATGGTGCGCCCCATCCAAGCACCAGTGGCTGAACCATCCATTAACGCTCTGTATAAATTGGCTTTCATCTTATCAAGCGAAGAAATGCCCTCCGGTTGATATTCCGGATAAAGCTTTGTAAGATTTTCTAAAAATTCCTGGGGACTATTTAAACCAAACGTTTTGGCCATTGCCTTGTTACAATCAACGGGTATGAAGTTTTGATCCCAAATCATAGATCCGACAGGTATGGCATCGAGCATAATACGACTATACTGTTGGGATTCTTGAAGTTTACGAGAAAATTCATTTTGTTCACGCAAATCTTGAAGAAAGACAAACAGAACTGTTTCAGCACGCAACTTACATTGAACAAAGGTCACTGTGAGGGGAATTTCCTCACCGGCTGTGTTCCTATGCACAATCTGTTTTTGTAAATACTCCGTCTCTCTGGCTTCTCTGACGTATTGAGGTACAACATCCAGCGATTTCTCGCCATTTGGTTGATACTCAGGAAAAGTGTCCATAAAATTATCTATTAAATCTTGGGTATTTTTGAATTGGAAAAGCCGCACGGACTCTTGACTTACAAATAACATCTCATCTTCTTCTGACCACACTTGAACCGAAAGAGGTAATGCGTTCAGCAAAGCCTCAAAGCGTTCGTTGGAGATGCACACATCGAGCTGCGCTCCTTGTAACTTTTCTTGCGTTTCCAAAAGTTTAGCTTCACAATGCGCCAGTCTGCGCTCCGTCTCTTTTTGTTTGACAAGCAAAGCATGATATTCAGCCGGCGATACTTCAGAATTGTGGGGCATATTATTTGAACTCTCCATAATAACATCTAAGCGAAAGAGCATACTTCATATTCAGGAATTGCGCAGAGGTCTCTATTTAAGACCTCTGCACAATTATTTTATTATATAGCTTTATATGCTAAGTATGAT
>CAYJHK010000290.1:0-2879 GCA_964369515.1 uncultured Desulfovibrionaceae bacterium | reverse complement strand
TTTTGGCGCTAGCAAAAGGGTTTTCCTTCCCCCCAGATAAAAAATAGCTGACTAACGGACTGTTGTGGGGGGAACTTGAATGGAAAAGTCCACATGCGGATGTAGCCAGCGTGCCAGTTTTTCTGCCGCTTCAACGGCCACACGTCCAAGGCTTGTAAATTCACTTTCCGCAACAATGAGAACCCGTTGATTTTTTACGGCTTGTAGTTGCGCAAAGTTTGGTCGCTCGTCCATGGGCACAGGGTCAACATTTAGTGTACCTTCTTGAATTATATAGGCTTCGGGATTTTTTGACAAAATCTCGGCATCATCTATGCGTAGCACACGTTCGGCACTGGAAATGACATTGCTTGCACCGGCCACATGCAGTATATCTGCCGCAAAGGTGCCGGAACCAATGGTGAGCAAATGCGGATAACGCAACTCGTAAAAGGCTGAAACTCTTGGCAAATCCATAAGAATATTGCGTAAATTCCCAATGCGATTGGCAAGCCCCTTCACAATTTCGTCAACATGCGCCTGTGTTCCGCTTGCCTTCCCAATTTTTTCCATGGCAGAAAAAACGTCCTCGAAATTTTGCAAACGAAACAATAAAACCGGCACGCCAAGCTTACGCAAGCCAAGCCCCAAGGCCATAGGCGCACTTTCGCCCATATATTGAATGACCACATCAGGCTTGAGTTCAAAAATCCGCTCTGGTATAACACGTGCAACTGTGCCCACCGCCGGCAAATGCCTTAGCCCCTCCACCTCAGCATCGGCAAAAGAACGCCCGATGAGCGTATGCCCCAAATTAAGCTCAAGTAATATGTGATTTAAGGGAGAATATAGGGCCAGTATGCGTTGGGCAGGACGCTCTAAAACAAGCTCATAACCGCTATCGTCCACAATGGCAATGCCTTTATCTGTCGGTTTCACCTGTGCGGCATGAACGTTAAGCGCAAAAAACAGACCCAACAGCAAGCTAATATATTTAACTTTTCGCATTATTTATTCCCTCACCGGACAGCTTCATTTAAGTTTTTTCAACACAACTCCACAGAGGAAGAGTGGGTATAACATCCCTCACGGGCATATCCGCCTCCAGCAGCGATTCACCATATTTATGGAAGCTGTCAAAAATATCCTGCTGAAAATGCTCACGATCCACTTGAAAACGTGTGGCAGCGGCATTTTGCGCACTGCGCCTACGCTCTTCAAGATAATCAAGGTTATCGTGCACAAGACTTACCAAATCACCGTCAATTGCCCCATTGTCCACCATGGAAATAAGGATTTGCAGTGCTTTTTGTGGCAAAAGTCCCTTGCGATAGGGGCGATCCTCCGTCAGCGCCGTGAGTATATCTGCAACAGCAATAACCCTCGCCTCCAGCGGAAGTTCATTGGCTGAAAAACCATTGGGATACCCCTTACCGTCAAGGCGTTCATGGTGCGCACTTGCCCAAAAGCCCACCTTTTCCAAACCGGGAATGGGCACTAAGATTTGGCGTGAAATACTGGCATGTTGTTGCACAATATTGTATTCGTCATTGGTAAGTTTACCATTTTTTTCAATCAATTCAACGGGGACGCCTATCTTACCAATATCGTGCAAAAGTCCCGCCACATACAAATCGTTTATGGCATCTTCCGATGCTCCGCTTAAGACATACAAGGCTCTGCTTTGCTCGGCAACTCCCACAGTATGCGTGGCGGTGCTTGGGCTTCTTGAATCAATAACATAGGAAAAAATGGACGAAAATTCCACAATTTCTTCGGTATTTAACATGCGCTGTGCCAGCGGAGTTTGTGGTTTTGGAAAACCACGTTGAAAATATTCCATAAAATCTTGCTGGTGAAATATATCACTGAGTGCATCAACATCTTCTTGAACAAATGTGTCTTTTGGCATATTGCGTACTATCCGCAAAACAGTTAAATAATCTTTGTGCTTACGCAAAAGAACATCCACGGTATCCGCAAGGTTGAGCAGTGCACCGTGGCGCAAGTCTTCATGCCTATCTTGCGGCATACCGGTATGTTGATACCAAGGGGTGTGGTGATATAGTACCATATTGGCAATGGGAGCTGAAATTTTACAATTACTTAGGAGCAACCAACCGGCAACGGCGTGTTGATACAGATTTTTCTCTATATCATTTATGGTAATATCACGGCGCAATAACAATGCGCCTATATCGTGCAATAGGGCTGCGTTACGAATATAACGACAGGTCAAGGGCGAAAAAGCCTGTTTTTCTGCAAGGCGCAGCGCAATAATGGCTGTGCGCCGGTGATGATTGGCAAGGTCTGTAGTCATGGAGTCCAGAGCCCTTGAAATACCTTCAATCAAATCGGTAATTTGTACTTGTAACATAATAAAATCATAGCTCATTAAATATTTCGAGTGCCTTAAAGGGTTGTATGAGATTAACGTTTATGGAAGCACTGATTAATTATTTTTTTGAGGGGAAGGGGAACTTTTAACCCAAGAGATAAAAGCTTCTGCATTGCTCTTGATTTGCATAAAGCTTGCAAGCTCGCTAACGCAAACGCCTTCGGCGCTCTTTGGGTCGCCCTTCCCTCCTCAAACTTCCCCCTTCCCTTCAAAATGCTTTCATTGCTATACTTTTCAATAAATTGAAAAGTATAATTCTTTGGAGTTTAAGATGGAAATTTGTTTTTTTAATGCAATTTAATACATTAACACGTATGAGTTTTTATTTAATCAACGTTTCTTATAACAAGCTGTAAGATGTCACCTACAACACAGCGCACAACGATGCGCATACATAGCAAAATTGTATTACTTTGTAAAAGGAAAAATTGTTTATATTTTCTGCAATATCACGGCATTCTAATTTGCGATATTTTTTGTGGGGGGAACTTTTGCTTGCGCC
>CAYJHK010000289.1:0-2884 GCA_964369515.1 uncultured Desulfovibrionaceae bacterium | reverse complement strand
GAAGGGGAAGCTTTTGTCGCTTTGGTTAAAAGTTCCCCTTCCCCCCTCAAGAAAATAATTAATCAATGCTTCTTGATTAAATACCGGAATTAATGAGCTTTAATGCAGGCAAGCTCTTTACCATTTGCAATGCCATGCGCAATTGGTTATCAAGGGCAAGTCTTTCCTTAACGTCCTCTTTCTCTTTGAGGGCTTTCTTTTTTGCAGCTTCATCAAGACCGGACTCATCGTCGCCTTTCTTGGAGCTTTCGCCGGGTTTATCGGCAGATTTTCCATTTTTCTGCTTTTTCTCTTCCTCGCCTTCAATGTGGCGGCTCAAATCTTTTTCACGCACGACAAAGCGATTGTTATTCTTTTCCGCTTTATCCGTTTTCTCCTTTACTTCAAAGGGGATTTCCATGTCCGGCGTAATACCTTCGGCTTGAATGGAGCTTCCGTTTGGCGTGTAATACAGGGCGATGGTAAGCTTCAAGCCTGAGCCATCGGCCAAGGGGATAATATTTTGTACAGACCCCTTACCAAATGTTTTTTCACCAAGAATAACAGCACGTTTATGGTCACGCAACGCACCAGCCACAATTTCCGAAGCGGAAGCAGAACCGGCATTAACTAAAACCACCACCGGAACCGTAACGTCGGTTTTTTGCTTTTTTGCCGAAAAAGTACGTGCGCTTATGGGATTACGTCCACGAATGGAAACAATGTCGCCCTTACTCAAAAACGTGTCGGAAACAGAAACGGCTTCATCCACAAGACCTCCGGGATTATTACGCATATCAAGCACTATCCCCTTAAGACCCTTTTTTTGCGCCTTGGCAATGGCAGCGTGTAAATCAGTGGTGGTGCGCTCGGAAAAACGAGTAATGCGTAACCATTGGTAGCCGTCCTCCAGCTCAAAAGCCTTAACGCTTATCAAGGGTATGGATTCACGAGTAATGCTTACGGTTTCGGGATTATTGGAATTAAGATGAATAATCGTAAGCTCGACCTTTGTTCCCTTCGGGCCTCGAATTTGCGAAACAACCTCTTCCAACGAAAGTTCATGGGTACTCTTCCCATCAACTTCCAAAATAATATCACCGGGTTGAATACCTGCACGGAAGGCCGGCGTATCCTCAATGGGAGACACAACCTTGATTTGTCCATTTTCTTGAGTTACTTCAATACCAACGCCGGTAAATTCACCGGTGGTGGTCTCTTGCATTTTTTCATATTCCTTGGGAGTCATAAAGGTTGAATGCGGATCAAGATTTTCAAGCATCCCCTTGATGGCTCCGTCTAAAATTTTCTTGCTGCTTGTTTTTGTGACATAATTTTGTTCAACAAGTTCAAGAATTTGACTAAAGCGTTTGAGCGATTCAAACATATTTTCTTCCTTAGCAAAAGAAATATTTGTATGTAATGAAAAGCAAAGTGCTGTCACCATAAAACAAACAGAAAATACACGCATGGTTTTCTCCAGTAAAAAATTAATTAAATATATCCGCAGAGCTTATTCGTAAATAAATGTAACGTAAGGCGAGTACAAGGAAAAGTACATTTTTGCAAAGGGAATGTACGTCTTTTGGTACTCGACCTGAGAAAAAATGTGCTTTGACGCAGTAATCGTCCATGGTACGTTATTTACGGTTGAGCTCTCATTAAAAACCGTTCACTACCTTAAACGCACATCAAGCCCCGTCTCCCCATACTTCAAATATCTTATGGAGCCGGGAACTTTACGCAAATCTATCACAATTCGTGTTCCATTCCTATGCTGACCAATGCGCACGTTTGAAACCAAATCATTGCGTGGCACACCGGGGGCTCGCAACTTCCAAGTACCTGCAAGGTCAAGCACCAGCCTTTCGGGAGATGTATAACGTGCCGTTTTGTACTCTGGAAACTGATTGCTGTCAAGGCGCACCGTCACGCCATCCCCTGCTTTGAAAACACGCATTCTTTTAATTATTTTTGGCAGATTCTTTGCCTTAGCTGCTTCGGCGGCCTTGGCTGCTTCGGCGGCCTTAGCTTCTTCAGCTGCTTTAGCGGCTTTAGCTTCTTCGGCGGCTTTAGCTTCTTCGGCGGCTTTAGCTTCTTCGGCGGCTTTAGCTGCTTCGGCGGCTTTAGCTGCTTCGGCGGCCTTAGCAGCTTCGGCAGCTTCAAGAGCCTTAGCGACTTCGGCGGCTTTAGCTTCTTCGGCAGCCTTAGCAGCTTCGGCAGCCTTAGCAGCTTCTTCAGCCATTTTCAAAGCTTTGGCAACATTAGCATCCTCATGGGTTTTGGAAGCTTCAGACTGTTTCGTTTCTTGATTATTTGCATTAAGTGCAGGCGAAGGAATATTGACCACGCCGGCACTTGCTATGGGTGTATTGCCTGTAAACGACCTATCTTGCACAACTTTTTCGGATGAAGTAGCAGAAAAGGGTCGCATACTCGGATTTGTATATTCATTGTACGTAATAAGCCCCATGCCAAGCAGCAAAACGCCCACAACAACAATTGCCATATTTTTATTCATGATTACACCTGCTTGCAGTAAAAATGCATTCCTTAAGAACTATCCTGCAGGATATTAATAGCACAAAAGAAATGAAATGAAAAGACTTGCAACAGGCCCTGCTTTGATTTTCCATAACCTTGCCACAAAAAAAAATTTACTGCAACACACTGCAACAATAACGTATTTATTAATCTGAGACCTCTGCGCAACTCCTGAATTTATTAAAATACATGGATTGCTTCGCTGCGCTCGCAATGACTTTCGTCATAAAATCAAGTCAATTGCGAGGAGCGAAGCGTTGCTGCAATCCATGCCTTTTTGAATTATGCAGAGCTCTTAATCTATGTTCACCACGTGATTCTAATTTTGTAAAAATTTTCTTGGGGGAGGGACCTTTTTGGA
>CAYJHK010000288.1:0-2903 GCA_964369515.1 uncultured Desulfovibrionaceae bacterium | reverse complement strand
GTAGGCTATTTGAGGAAATGACGCAAGTTGGATTTTCCATGAGAAATTGTCACAAAGAAATACTTGCCTTTTATCATGGAAAGTCTTATATAAAAAGGGAGCCGTAGCTCCTGTTGTCGCAGAAACTACGGCCGGCAAGGTGGTTAACACCCCCTTAATGTGCGATTGCCGGTTAGAAGGTTAATTTTACGACCCGTATCAGTTACTACCTGATACGGGTCAACTGTTAGTAAGCTTTAACAGCCGTTAACAGGACGAGCATCAGACCGATTACGAGAGCATAAAAAAGCTTCCGCATGGCTATAGCCTTCCTTTTCCGTGTTATCACGGACGTATACACCTTGCCGATGTAGAAAGAAGGGCAATCGCACGAATTATATATACTCTATTTGTGTGATTACCGCAAGCAGCAATATTTAATCAATTTTCCACCTAAATTTTCACACCAAAGAGCTTTGCACATTTCAAAAAGTGAATTAATCAGCGTTTCCCTAAACTTCTGTAGAAACAGCTAAAAAGCCACAAAGGGACAAAATCATAGTAATTTACTGGAGTTTATCTTTTTCCCATAGCTATTGACAAAGGTTCCTAGCTTTGATAGTTTTGCTAAACTATTAATAAGGTGGTTTTATGTCTTTGGTTGATCGGTGTATGAAGAGTTTTCCCGTGGAGAAAGCCGTGGGAACAATGTTGTGTCATGATATTACGGAAATAGTTGTTGGTGGCAAGAAGGGGCCCGTTTTTAAAAAGGGGCATGTGATAACTGCTGAGGATATCCCCACCTTGTTGAGGGTCGGCAAGGAGAATATCTATGTTTACGAGGCAACAGACGGTATTTTGCACGAAAATGATGCCGCCGTTCGTATTGCCAATGCCATTTGCGGTGAAAATATTTCCTTTTCCGATATTTCGGAAGGGCGTATAAATTTCCTTGCCTCTTGTCATGGGCTTGTGCACATAGATGCACAAAGGCTTATGGAAGTAAACTGCTTAAATGAAATTTCTGTCGCAACCATTCATTCACTGCAAGAGGTGCAACAAGGTCAAGCTGTGGGCGGAACTCGTATCATTCCTCTGCTTATCGAAGAGCATAAGATTCAACATCTTGAAAGCCTGGTTAGCAACCCCATCATCAAAGTTCTGCCCTTTAAGAGGTCGCGCGTTGGCATAGTTACCACCGGCAGTGAGATTTATCATGGACGCATAAAAGATAGCTTTGGTCCCATTTTGGAAAAAAAGTTTTCTGCCTATGGTACCACGTTTTTGGGGCAAGAGTTAACCAGTGACGATGTGGATCTTACCGTTGCTGCCATACAAAAATTAAAAGATCAAGGTGCCGATATTATTGCTGTTACCGGTGGTATGTCCGTTGATCCCGACGATCGTACCCCTCTTTCCATTCGCAAAAGCGGAGCACAGATTACATCTTACGGTGCGCCTGTGTTTCCGGGGGCCATGTTCTTACATGCCAGACTTGGAGATGCGCACATTTTAGGGCTTCCGGGCTGTGTTATGTATCACAGAGCCAGTATTTTTGACATTGTTGTTCCTCGTCTTTTGGCGGGGCTTGATATAACAAAACAAGATATTGCCATGCTTGGGCATGGTGGTTATTGCACATCGTGTAAGCACTGCCAATATCCTGCGTGTGCATTTGGTAAGGGGTCATAATATCAATAAAACTCTCCCCCCCCCGCCGGGAATTGCCGGCGCAGTGGGGAGAAGGGTTTCAAGGTGTTAAGACATCTAAAATGGAAAATATTCCGCAAAATTCTACCATGAGGAGAAGAAAAAAATGATTTCTAAAAGTCTTGTTGTGAACGGTGTTACCAAAACATTACTCGTAAACGAGGACGAAAAGCTTTCCGACGTATTGCGTGGTCAGTTGGGCTTGCTCAGCGTAAAAGTTGGCTGTGGTCAAGGTCAATGCGGTGCTTGTTCTGTTATCGTTGACGGTAAGGTGACTCGTTCTTGTATTATAAAGATGGGACGTGTGGCAGACGGAGCTTGTATCACCACCCTTGAAGGCGTGGGCACTAAGGACAATCTGCATCCCTTACAACAATCTTGGCTTTTCCATGGTGGCGCTCAATGCGGTTTTTGTACCCCCGGATTTATTGTTTCCGCCAAAGCTTTGCTTGATGTAAACCAAAATCCCAGCCGTGAAGACGTGCGTGATTGGTTCCAAAAACATAAAAACGTCTGCCGCTGCACCGGTTATCAACCATTGGTAGATGCTGTTATGGATGCCGCCGCTGTGATGCGCGGTGAAAAAACCTTTGATGATATAACCTACAAAGTACCTGCCGACGGTCGCATTTGGGGCACAGGCTTCACCCGTCCCGGTTCCATGGCAAAAATCCTCGGCACGGCAGAGTTTGGTGCCGACGCCGCTTATCGTATGCCTTTTGGTACCTTACACCTTGCCATTGCTCAAGCTAAAGTATCCCACGCCAACATCAAAGGCATTGATACTTCCGAAGCCGAAAAAATGCCCGGTGTTCACCGTGTGCTCACCCATAAAGATGTTAAGGGTAAAAACCGCATTACCGGTCTCATTACCTTCCCCACAAACAAAGGCGACGGTTGGGATCGTCCCATTTTGAACGATACCAAGGTCTTCCAATACGGCGATGCTTTGGCCATTGTTTGTGCTGACAGCGAGTGCAATGCCCGTGCTGCTGCCGAAAAAGTGAAGTTTGATCTTGAACTTTTGCCCGAATATATGAATGCCCATGACGCCATGGATCCAAGTGCCATTGAAATTCACCCCGGAACCCCCAACGTTTACTTCGAGCAAGGTCTTGAAAAGGGTGACGATACGGCGAAATTCTTCGATGATCCTAATATGGTTGTTGCAGAAGGTTCTTACTACACCCAGCGTCAGCCTCACCTTCCCATTG
>CAYJHK010000287.1:0-2937 GCA_964369515.1 uncultured Desulfovibrionaceae bacterium | reverse complement strand
TTTTTCCAAAAAGGTCCCTCCCCCAAGAAAATTTTTACAAAATTAGAATCATGTGCTTAGGCAGAAAGAGTTGCACTTTTAACTTGAATGTGAGAAAATGTAACAGCCAGATATTTTTTATCACTTTAATACAGGAGCTTCCATGCAATTATTAGATATGGCCAAGGCGGCCGGTTGAGCGACTAAGGTGGCTCCTGAGGTTTTGGAGCGAATACTGAAAGAGGTGCAGCGTGGCGCTGTACTTCGACAAGATTTGGAAGAGCGTGTTGTGGCCGGTCGTGCGCACAATGAAGATGCTGCGCTTGTATCCATTCACAGCGGTATGACTCTTGTGCAGACCGTGGATATTTTGGCACCCATTGTCAATGATGGCTATGATTTTGGGCGCATTGCCGCCGCAAACGCCCTTTCGGATGTTTACGCCATGGGCGGAAAACCCTGGTGCGCCATGAATATGCTTTTCTTTCCTTCTGCCTGTCATGCGCATAAGGGTGAAGAATGTATGGTGAATATTTTGCGTGGCGGGCTTGATATTTTGAATGAAGCTGATGCCGTGCTCGTAGGCGGGCATACCGTGGAAGATGCTGAAATCAAGTATGGACTGTCGGTTACCGGTGTTATTGATGCGGCGCATAAGGCCACCAATGATGGTTTGCGTGTCGGTGACCGTCTCTTGCTCACTAAACCGCTGGGTACCGGAATTCTTGCCACGGCGGTGAAGGCACGTTGGGATAATTATGAAGAAAGTGAACAGCTTATTGCAAAATGGTGCGCTAAGCTGAATAAGAATGCATCCTTGCTCATTAAGGAATTGAAGCTTACCGCCGCCACCGATATCACCGGTTTTGGTCTTGGCGGACATAGCATTGAAATGGCTCGTGCCTCCAAGCTGCAAGTGGTGCTTGAAAGTAGCAATGTGCCGGCTATGACCTATGTGCTTGATTATGCCAAAAATGGACTTATTCCGGCCACAAGTCATGCCAATCGTAAATATTGGCTGAAATTTACGCACATTCCCACTGCCATAGACGCCAGTATCGAATCCTTAATTTTTGATACGCAAACTTCCGGAGGCTTGCTTCTTGCCGTGCCGCAAGAGCAGGTGCAAGCGGCTGTACAATTATTACAAACGCTTGGCGAAACGGCGTGGGTGGTTGGTCATGTGCGTGCCAAAAAACAAGAAAGCGATGCGCCGCTTATGATTATATGACTGAGATTATTGGGATTATACTTGCCGCTGGTATGTCAAAGCGCATGGGCTGCAATAAGCTGCTGCTCCCTTTTCATGGCATTCCCATGCTTCAACATAGCATCAATGCGGCTCGGGCGTCGAAGTTGACACGGGTGTTGCTCATTGTGCCGGACGAAGCAGGTGCGCAGGAGATGCTTTCGCACTTAGATACATCTGAGTGCATCGTATTGTATAATGCTTTGCGGCATTTGGGGCAAGCCGAGTCACTGAAGTTGGCTATTAGCTATATACTTGACTTTATATGTGAAGAAATGAAAACCGTGCAGGGTGCCATGGTATTGCTTGGCGATCAACCCTTTGTGACAGCAAGTATTATTAATGATTTGCTTGACAAGGCTTGTGCGCATAGGCAGGCGTGGATAATACCGCAGCGAAGAGCGACTGTGGGCACGAAAAACGAGCGTGGTAATCCTGTCATTATTCCTGCCGATGAGTTTGGGCGAGTGTTGCAAATTCAAGGGGATAGCGGAGCTCGTGTCCTTCTTGACAATTCACCTTTTCCGGTGCACTTTGTACACACGAAGCACGCAGCACCTTTTATGGATATTGATACACCTGAAATGTATAGTTATTTTATGGAGAACAGCAAGTGCATCGACGAATAAGGACAATAAATAAAGGATAAGACATGAAAGATACGAACTCCCTTCCGCTCATCGTCATACGTGGTGCCGGTGACCTTGCTTCCGGCTTAGCTTTGCGCTTGTACCATGCAGGTTTGCGTAAGATATTGTTTTTAGAAACGGAAAATCCCTTGGCGGTGCGGCGTACGGTGGCTTTTTGCGAGGCTGTACATACGAATACGGCGACGGTGGAAGGCGTTCAGTCCGTGCTTGTACAAAATATAGAAAATTTACAGCAATATTGGGATGATGGGCGTATGCCCTTGTTCATTGATAAAAAAGCAGACTGTCTTGACAAGCTTAAAGCAAACGTCCTGGTTGATGCCACCTTGGCCAAGAAAAACCTTGGAACGCACAAGGGCATGGCGGAACTGGTCATTGGTGTCGGTCCCGGCTTCAGCTCCGCTCAAGATGGCGATGTGCATGTGGTTATTGAGAGTATGCGGGGACATACGCTTGGGCGAGTCATTGGTAATGGTGCGGCGCTTGCCAATACGGGCGTTCCCGAGGCGGTTAAGGGGTACACCAGCGAGCGTGTTTTTTGGGCAGAGTTTGACGGCATATTCACGACCACGCTTGATATAAGGAGTGCCGTTAAGAAGGGCGATGTGCTTGGTAAGGTGAGCAATGCTGAACAAGAACAATTGTTTACGGCTAATTTTGATGGCGTTGTTCGTGGTATTTTGCGTTCGGGTACATTGGTTACGCAGCGCACAAAACTTGGTGATGTAGACCCACGTGGGCAAGTGGAATATTGTGATCTTGTGTCCGACAAAGGACTGTCCATCGGCGGCGGCGTGCTTGAAGTAGTCGTAGCAAAAATCTTAGGGAACCGCTGATTAAGAGCTTGTCCGTAAATAAATGTAGCGTGAGGCGAGTACAAGGAAAAGTGCATTTTTGCGAAGGGAGTGTACGGTTTTTTGGTACTCGACCTGAGAAAAAATGTGCTTTGACGCCGTAATCGACCACGATACGTTATTTACGGATAAGCTCTAAATAAAATTTCATGGCTGTTGCCTTTAGTCAGCTACTTTTTATCTGGGGGGAAGGAAAACCCTTTTG
>CAYJHK010000286.1:0-2938 GCA_964369515.1 uncultured Desulfovibrionaceae bacterium | reverse complement strand
AGGGTTTTCCTTCCCCCCAGATAAAAAGTAGCTGACTAAAGGCAATAGCCACATATAAAAATTTCTTGGCTACTTGAGCTTTTCAGTGATTATAAAGTTAGCAGTTGCAGCTGCTGCTAATAATTACTATTAATACATTCAGAATCACGTGGTAAAGCACAATGGTCACGCATTAATAATCTTTTACATTTTTCTCGTTTCGTGTTAAATGGCGCAGACAAAATCCATATACATGAGGAATTATCATGCCCTATGCACAATCTTTTAAGGCCTATGATGTACGAGGCACTTTTCCCGAATCTTTAAGTCCGGAACTTGCCAAAGCCATCGGGCTTGCATTTGCAAAACTCTTTACTCCCAAATCTGTAGTTATCGGCCGTGATTGCCGTTTATCCGGGCCGGCACTACGTGACGGTTTGGTGCAAGGTTTACGTCAAGGCGGCGTAAATGTCACTGACCTTGGCCTTTGCGGCACCGAGGAAGTCTATTATGCCACCTTTGCCAAGGGGTTTGACGGTGGTATCATGATTACCGGAAGTCACAACCCTCGTGACGACAATGGCATGAAATTTGTGCGTGAAGAGGCTATACCCATCAGCTCCGACACCGGTCTTTTTGATATTCGTGACAAGGCGTTGAAACTTTTGCCAAATATTACCCTTGACGATGCGGACTTAACCGGTACATATACTGAAAAAAGTTTTCGTAAAGACTATGTACAATTTCTTTTGGACTATGTGAAATTTGATAACACAAAGGACGTGAAACTCAAAATTCATGCCGATGCCGGCAATGGCTGCGCAGGCGTTGTGCTTGAAGAACTGATACCGCTCTTGCCCTTTCAGATGACAACGGCACATATGCAACCTGACGGAAACTTCCCCAATGGTATACCTAACCCCATTTTGCCTGAGCGCAGAGAAGCCACAGCCAAGGCTGTGCTTGAGCAAGGCGCAGACCTTGGCATTGCTTGGGACGGCGATTTTGACCGTTGCTTTTTCTATGACCACAAGGGAAATTTCATTGAAGGCTACTACTTGGTGGGACTGCTGGCCAAAAGCTTATTGCAAGAACATCCCGCTTCCAAAATCATCCACGACCCACGTTTAGTCTGGAATACGCAGGACGTGGTGAGCGAGGCGCAAGGAGTATGTATTATGTCCAAATCCGGACACGCCTTTATTAAGGAATGCATGAGAGTCGAAGATGCCCTGTATGGCGGCGAAATGAGTGCGCATCACTATTTCCGAGATTTTTCTTATTGTGATTCCGGGATGTTGCCTTGGCTTTTGGTGGCAAAACTTATTATTCAAAGCGGACAGAGTCTTGCGCAAATGGTGGAAGAATGCCAGCAAAAATACCCTTGTAGCGGTGAAATCAATCGCAAGGTCAGCGATTCTGCTGCCATTGTGGAAAAAATTTACCAACATTTCGCTCCAGCAGCGAAAATGGAAAATCGCCTCGACGGGCTCTCCCTCACCTTTGATGATTGGCGTTTTAATATTCGCTCCTCCAATACGGAACCCTTATTGCGCTTAAATGTGGAATCCCGTGGCAATGTGAAACTAATGCAAGAAAAAACCAATGAAATACTGGATATTATAGACAATTTCTAAGCAACAATTTTAATGAGAAAGGAAAAAAACATGAAAGAAGTTATCGCAACCGACAAGGCTCCATGCGCCGTTGGCCCCTATAGCCAAGCCGTGCGCATGGGCAATATGCTTTTTGCCGCAGGACAAATTCCCCTTGACCCAAGCACAGGAAAATTGGTGGAAGGCGATGCCAAGGCTCAAGCCGAACAATGCTTGAAAAATGTACTGGGCGTACTTGAAGCTGCAAATATGAGCATAACTGATGTGGTGAAAGTCACCGTATTTATAACAAATATGGCAGATTTCCCCTTGGTCAACGAAGCCTATAAGGAAGTTTTCAAAGAACCATATCCGGCACGTTCTTGTGTCGGCGTTGCCAGCTTACCGCTGGGGGCAAATGTGGAAATTGAAGTTACTGCCATGAAATAATTTTTCATAAAACGGGAAGGGAAGTTTTTGCGTCATCATAGAACTATCAGCCTGTTGAAAAAGTTAATTTCCAGCAGTCCGTTCAAAAAAGGTGAGTTGCAAGGAAGCGAAAAAAGTCAAGCTGTGCAGTGCATTAGACATACATAAACAGTTTGGCTTTTTATCGCTGACGCAGCAAATGGCCTTTTTTCAACGGACTGCTATGGCCGAAAGCTTCCCTTTCGCTTTACTCTCTTCATATTTAGTCGAATCTGAAAAACGCATTTTCATGCATTTTTCAGAAAGGCACGCTCACTCCAAATGCCCCTTCGGGGGCGCCGGAAGTGAATTCCGGCTCATTTTACGTGGCGCAAAATTTTCACTGCCGTTCAAATTTTGTTAGTCGTCACAGAAAAACCGTGTTTTCGGCATTTTTATTTGTAAATTTTAACTAAAAAAATGTTTACTTTTACATTGTTAACATGTTTTTCAGTGACGACTATTTACTTCAATCAAACTGCTTCAATTAATATGCATTTAAAGATTGCACATACGATAAAGAACAATATATTCTATGAGGCTATTGCCTTTAGTCAGCACAAAAAGATGCGTAAGCAATCCATGTCTTTTTTAATTATGCAAAGCTCTTAGTTTTTGTTCGCCACCGTTTGAAAAACATACAAAAAAAAGACTTACACACTAAATGCGTAAGTCTTTGAAAATTTGTGGCGGAGCGGAAGGGACTCGAACCCTCGGCCTCCGGCGTGACAGGCCGGCGTTATAACCGTCTTAACTACCGCTCCAATTCCATATAGGAAATTTCTTTTAGCAAAACTAAAAAGTTTTTGCAAGTATTTTTTTGCGATTTTCATCACATTTATTTTTAATGGCGGAGCGGAAGGGACTCGAACCCTCGGCCTCCGGCGTGACAGGCC
>CAYJHK010000285.1:0-2945 GCA_964369515.1 uncultured Desulfovibrionaceae bacterium | reverse complement strand
GGCAACGAGTGCTCTGCATATGTTGATTTTATATGTTTCATGGCACGCAGGCTGGGAATTTTATCATCAAGGTCAAAAATCCTTCGCAGCATATGGATGCGTGGCATGGTGCCCTCTTCGCTCATGGTACCACGTTTCAAAAAGGAAATGGGCGCATGGTTGAGCTTGCGGATGAGGGAGGATACCATATCTTCCAGCGCAGCCTTGGTTTTGGCATCGCTTGTCCCAAGCCTCTTAAGCGTGCGCTGCACCTCGTCCTTTGCAAGATTTTCAGAACGCTGAATGATATCCACAATGGTGGGCTGCACATCAAGGCTACAGAGCCACTGCCCAAAAAGAAGCATTTCTTCATCAATAATATTGGCGGCTTTGAGGGCTTCATCCTTGCGTCCGGCGAGATTTTCTTCAACAACCTCACGCAAATCGTCAATGTCATAGAGATAGACATTCTCAAGCCCGTTAACATCGGGATCAATATCACGAGGCACGGCAATATCAATGAAAAACATGGGCTTATATTTACGCTTTTTCAGAATTTCTTTTAAGTCTTTTGCTCTTAAGATGGCCTCCGTTGCTCCCGTTGAAGAGATAATGATGTCCACATCCACCAGATGCTCCACCATTTGGTCAAAAGGGACAAAGGTTCCCTTGAACCTCTTTGCCAGCTCCTGCCCCCGTTCGATGGTGCGATTAGCCACATACATATGTGCGATGTGGGCTTGTACAAGATGTTCGGCGGCAAGTTCCGCCATTTCACCGGCCCCCACTAACATGGCCTTTTGATCGTGCAATTGTCCGAAAATGCGTTTGGCAAGCTCCACGGCGGCATAAGAAATGGACACGGCACTGCTGGCAATGGCCGTTTCGGTACGCACTCGCTTAGCCACGTAAAATGCTTTATGCAATAAGCGGTTAAGGATGGTTCCCACGCTATTGTTTTCCACAGCTTTTCGGTAGGCATCTTTAAGTTGCCCTAAAATTTGCGGCTCCCCAAGCACCATGGAATCAAGACTTGCGGCCACGGTGAAGACATGTCGAATGGCGAATTCATTCTTATAGACATAGATGTAGGGTCGTAATTCCTCCGGCGAGCGTTTACAGCATTGCGCCCATTTACGCAAAACTTGACCGATGATACTGGGTTCACACAGGCCGTCGTGGTTTGTGCACGCACATTCATTTTCACACACCATTATTTCCACACGATTACAGGTGGAAAGAATGAGTGCTTCTCGTATGGCACCTTCGCAGGGTATGCCCCATTTTTCCACAGAATTATACTCGCTTAAAGCAAAACGCTCACGAATGTCCACAGGGGCGGTTTTGTGATTGAGTCCAAGAAGATAAATATTTCGATTCATAGTACTATTTTTCGGTAAAGGAATGATGGGTGTCCATAAAAGTATCTACCACAAGCATGGAAAAAAGACTGAGGGCAAAAAGACAAAGGGCGATGACGGCCGGCCTTCTTCCGCCTCTGCCTTGTACGGTACGCATATAAAAAAGCCAAGCGTAAACTATCCAAATAAAATACGAAACCACTTCCTTGGGATCGGCACTGATGGCCTTTCCGAATGCATTGCTCGCAAAAACAATGCCGGACACAATACCCACAGTGAAAAGGGGAAAGCCCACATAGGTGGCTATGGCATTGGTTTTATCAAGGATGGCAAGAGCCGGAAAATCCTTGCTAAATCCGGTAATAGCTGCTTTTGATTTGATTTTTCGCTCGGTATACAAAAAAATTGCACCGGCCATAAAAGCCAGCGCCATAAGCCCGAGGCTGATATACAAGCAACCGATGTGCAGTGCAAAAAAGGAGGCATTCAACGCCTTTGGCAAGATGATTACCGTCTGCATGGAACGTAGCGACGAGAGTAAAAGAATTAATGTCGGCGGTAACATGAAGATAAGCGGCGTCGTGTGGCGTGTCTTCCACTGTCCAGCAAAGGCACATAAAATCATAAACCACGCCAATACTTGCATGTATTCCCCTTCGGTTAAACCATCGGGCGGACGGGCGTGGCCCCCACGCATCATATCAAACGTTTGCAGACTAAAGCCAAGGAGCGCAAATATAAAGGCGCAAATGCGTAATGGCTTTTGACGCAAAACAAGCCCAAGAATTCCGCAGAGGGTAGCAATGAAATAAAATATCAATATAATTAAAAAACTTTGTTCAAATGATATCATATAATAACTCCGCAATATGTTTATGCAGGTCAGTTGGTAAAAGCTTGCGCAAAAGTAGCCGACATTGTGCCACTTGTCCATCTGCCAAATATTGGCGCAATGGTGAATGTACAAGCGTTCGGAAAAGCAAGGTATTATCCTTAGTGTTCCGCTTTAACCCAAGCACCAAGGGGCGTAATCTACCAAGGAAAATTGTCATGGGTGCGTAGGGCTTAAGCCACTGTTCAAGTTCCATGCGCAAAAAGCGTGACCATGCCGGGCTTGCGCCTTCTGTGCTCACTGCCGCCATAAGACAACTGTCTTCAACACATTTTCCTTCAATTTTAGCCAGTGCCGGAACAATAAATGTTCCCTTGGAGGGCGCATCCACACAATTGCACAAAATGTTTTGCTGCGCACAAAGCTCGGAAAGTTTGGCGTTAAAATCCTTGTTGCCCGTGCAAGCAAATACCAGCGACATGCCCTGCAAGTCAGCTTCATTAAAGAGACGTTTTTCAAGCTCAAGCGAGCTATGTGCCAAGTCATTCCAATAATCATTAAAAGGCTCAATGTCCAGCACCAAGACTCGACAAGCCCCGGCTTTAAGCAAACTCTGCGCTTTGCGAAACCCCACTTCGCCACCGCCGACAATAAGGCAAGCGCACTTTTGCACATCTATAAAAAGAGGATAGTACATGTTCAACCCGTGAATAATTTTTATACGTGGCTATTGCCTTTAGTCAGCTACTTTTTATCTGGGGGGAAGGAAAACC
>CAYJHK010000284.1:0-2960 GCA_964369515.1 uncultured Desulfovibrionaceae bacterium | reverse complement strand
GGAAGCTTTTGGCCAAAGTTCGTAGTAATCGCAAAAGTTCCCCTTCCCCCCTCAAGAAAATAATTAATCAGTGTTTCCTATAATAATTCCGGTTGGCATTTGCAATGTCAAGCTCTTACAGGCACGCTTCGCTTCGACGCTAAACGTGTAAACAGGGTGCATTTTGCCCATGCAGTTTTTTGTATTTAAGTGTAAAACATAGTGATTTCATATGAAATTGTTTAATGGGACAAATAAATGCTTGCATAGCTGTTTTGTTTAAGCCGTTGTTATTTCACATTTAAAAAAAATAAAAAAATGCTATTTTGTAGCGAAAAAAGCTTGAAAATGCATACCATTTTCTGTTATAAAGTATTTTATCCGGATAAAAGATTGATTTTGAGAATCACACCCTAACCTAAATAAACAGGAATGCTTTATGAAGACATTAATTGCTTATGGTTCAACAACTGGAAATACTGAGTTTGTAGCAAGAACTGCTGAAAAACTCCTACTAGATGCAGGCCACGAAGTTATTCTTGAAGAAGCTGATGAATTAAGCCCGAGAGGTCTTTGCACCGAATTTGACCTTGTACTTTTTGGTTGCTCTTCTTGGGGAGAAGATGAAATTGAACTTCAAGACAACTTCATCGACTTATTTGATAATTTTGACAGAATTGAAGCGAGCGGCAAAAAGACAGCGGTCTTTGGTTGCGGAGACAGTTCTTATGAGCATTTTTGCGGGGCTGTGGATGCCATTGAACAAAAATTAAATGATATGGGTGCTGATGTGCTTGATACTTTGAAAATTGATGGAAAACCCCATTCAGATGCAAGTTCCATCGAAAAATTTATCAATAATATCTTGGCACACTTTAAAAAATAAATATTATATAAAATGAATTAAAAATGCTGAAGTGGAAACATTTCGGCATTTTTTTTACGCTTGCGCACCATAAGCTATTTTGCAAGTGCAGCACGATAGTATGATAAATACACAGCTTCGTGTCGCAAGGCCATAAGTTTGAGTGAATAATTTTCCTGCACATACTTTGTGGCTTGCGCACCTAATTTTTCTGCAAGCTGAGGTGTTTCCAGTATTTTCAATATGTAATTTGCCATAGTTTCATGTTGATACACATCGACCAAGTAACCATGCTCTGCGTGGACTAGCATGGCTGCTATGCCGTCCACCTTTGTGGAAACAATGGGCAAACCACAGGCCATGGCTTCCAAAATTGCATTGGGAGTTCCTTCATCTATGGAAGAGAGCGCAAAAATTCTTGCCCCTTGCAATAGTTCCTTAACATTATTACTTGCGCCGTGAAATGTCACATGCTGAGAAAGTCCAAGTTCATCGGTAAGGCTTTGTAAGTATTCACGTAAATAGCCATCACCAACCATATGCAAATGAGCTTCAGGTATTTTTTGTTGCACCAAGGCAAATGCTCGAAGCAAGGTTTCTTGATTTTTTTCCTTCACCAGCCGCCCCACATTGATAATATGCGCACGTCCATCTAATCCAGTGGGTGAGGGCGTAAAAAATTGCGTGTCAATACCGTTGGGTATCATAAATAAGCGTTCGCTTGGCAAGCCTTCCTTAAGTAAATCTTGTTCGAGTGATGCGGCATTGCAAATGTGCGCATGGGTAAACCTCCACAATAGCCGCTCTTTTTGTTTACGCACATTGCGCTTAGAACGAATGGAGCCAATAATAACGGGTGTGCAACGTAAACGTCCAAGAATTCGTCCCCATACATTGGGGAAGGTTGTATGTAAGTGAATAATGGGGGGACGACGCTTGCCAAGCTCTTTCCACAATGCCCACGCTGCCGGCAGGACTTTAAGCTTTGCGTCGGTGCGCAAAAAATGGACAGGCACGCCATATTCATTGGCCAAGGCCAAAAAATCTTCGCCGCCACGTATGGTCCAAATTTCCGGAGCAAAAAGTGTTTTGTCTAAATGGTGTGAAAGTTCGAGCATTTGCCTTTGTGTTCCGCCAATATTAATTTCTTCAAGGATAAATATGAGCGGAATGGCTTTGCTTGGGCGAAATGATGTAAGGTCAAATGGTTTTGGAATATTAGGGGGTTGCTGATGTATATGCATAGATGTAATATTTTGTTTGAGCGAATGCGACAGATAATGCCGGTGCACATTGCCGCATTCACCGAAAATCATTTAAAGATTTTTTACTTGTACCGTGCTTGGCGTTTGTTTCCGGATATTTCCTGCCTTGGGCGGTTCGGTAACTTTTTTAAGGCCGGGTACCACATGTTGCACTTTTTTCTCCTTGGTTTCCGGAGACTTGCTTTCTCGCAAATACATACGCCCGGTAGCGCCTAAATCTTCATATACGGCGATAACCTTCGCTTCAATTCGCTTGTTCGTGCTTGCATAAGTACTTGGGATGGAAAGGTAATATATTCTGGCGTTGGCACCGACTTTTTCCACATAGCGACAAGCCACAATCCAATCCTGTTCGCCGTCACCTTCCCAATCGGTAATGGCCACCATGTCCACATCTATTCGTCGCACTTTTGCACCGTAGTGGACGTGTTTGCTTGCATTTTTGTTTGTAATGCTAAATCCTTGCTTATGAATATTAACACTTTCGTTGGCTTTTAAGCTTGCGGAAAAGGAGCTCATGCTATTTTTTGCCACATGGTCAAAAAGAAAATTGGGCGAAAGGTTGTTGTAGAGTGTATTTCCATAGTTTGCCCCCGCAGACAAGCTTGCAACGGCTACATAGTCACCATCGCTATCTAAAATATCCCTAGCCAACAATTCTTTGGGCATACGATTGGCCATGGCCGTGAACTTATCTTTTTGGATAACATCCACCGGTCTTCCGCACGCACTGACCAAAACAACACATATAAGCAATAAAGTTAATCTCATGAACATAGTAACCCCATTATAATTGTACGTGGCTATTGCCTTTAGTCAGCTACTTTTTATCTGGGGGGAAGGAAAACCCT
>CAYJHK010000283.1:0-2968 GCA_964369515.1 uncultured Desulfovibrionaceae bacterium | reverse complement strand
GTAATCGCAAAAGTTCCCCTTCCCCCCTCAAGAAAATAATTAATCAGTGTTTCCTTAAAATACAACCACGAAACCAAAACAGAGAAATACAATGACGACACAAAACAACATTTCACAGGATCAGCCCACCGTAACTTTTGTGGGCGCAGGCCCCGGTGCCGAAGATCTTATCACCGTGCGTGGCTTGCGTGCTTTGCAAACGGCGCACACCGTCCTTTATGCCGGTTCCTTGGTGCACACTGTGCATTTGAAAGCTTGCCCTGAAGGCAGTGAACATTTTGATACCGCCGGCATGAATTTGGAAGAGCAAGTGCAAACCATGGTCGTTGCTGCCAAAGCCGGTAAAAATGTGGTGCGCTTACACACTGGCGATCCAAGCATGTATGGTGCTATTAATGAACAAATCAAAGGGCTTGCCGCTCATGGCGTACATGCACATATTGTGCCCGGAGTCAGCTCCGTTTTTGCCGCCGCCGCTGCCCTCGGTACGGAGTTGACCTGTCCCGACGTGAGTCAAAGCGTGGTACTTACCCGTACCCCGGGGCGCACACCCATGCCGGAGAAGGAAGATGCCGCAACATTTGCCAAGACGGGTGCGACCTTGGTGTTTTATTTGAGCACCGGAAAAATTCATGAGTTAATGCAAAAACTTATGCAAGAAGGTGATGTCAAAGCGCATACGCCTGCGGCCTTGGTTTATCGTGTTTCGTGGCCTGATGAGCGCATTATTCGCTCCACCGTGGCGGAACTGGCGCAAAAATGTACCGAAGCCGGTATCGGGCGTCAAGCACTCATTCTTGTGGGTGAGGCTCTGCGCCAGCAGGACACAAGCTCCTTGCTTTATGATAAATCCTTCTCCCATGGCTACAGAAATAGCCTTGCCGCTGAGCAATTTGACGGCGCCTGCGCTTTGTATGCTTTCACACAGGGCGGACTGGAACGGGCACAGGAAATTGCCGCAGCTCTGGCTTTGCCAACGACAATTTATAGTACCTATGCTCATGACAATCTGCAGGCCGATGTACAAGCCAACACCGACGTACGGGGCAATGTGCACATACAAAGCATTTCAACCCATGATTTTGACGCAAACCTGTATAATCAATGGAATAATTTTGCAGCACATATTTTCGTCTGCGCCACAGGTATTGCCGTGCGAAAAGTGGCTCCGCTCTTGCAACATAAGAGCGTCGACCCTGCCGTCATCGCTTGTCCCGAAAGTGGTGCGCATTGCATCAGCCTTACTTCCGGACATTTGGGCGGCGCCAATCGCTTAAGTAGGCGTATTGCCCGCATCACCGGCGGACAAGCGGTCATCAGCACAGCCACCGACGGGCAGCAGCTGCTTGCCTTTGATGAATTGGCCGCACAGCATAACGCACGCATATTAAATGTAGAAGCCATTAAATCCTTGAATATGGCACTGTTACATAAGAAAAATATCGCATTTTGCGGGCCTCGCTCGCTATATGACGCCCATTATGCCAAGATTGAGCATGTGCATTTTGCAGAAAAAATTTCTGATATTCATACCGCCTATGCTGTTCTTTGGTGTGGTGGTCAAGAAAATACTTGTAATTTCCACAATTTACCAATTAATAACAATAATGATGTCACCTATCTTAAAATCAGTGAAAAATCCTTTGTGCTTGGTATGGGGTGTCGTAAAGATATGGATGTCGAAGTTTTCGAGGCTCATATACTTGAATTTTTAACAAAAAATTCGCTGAGCACGGAAAATATCGCTTGCTTTGCCACCTGCGATGTGAAAGCAGAAGAAAAAGCCATGCTTGCCTTGAGCGAAAAATGGCGCATTCCGCTGGAATTTCACGCCGCCAAAACATTGAACGCAATCCCTGTGCCCAATCCGTCACCCACGGTGCAAGAAAAAATCGGTACCGCTTCCGTGTGCGAAGCCGCCGCCTTGGTCAGCGCAGGCTATGGCAGTACGGCAAAGCCAAGACTCCATGTGCAAAAAACATCCTATGATAGCATGACCTTAGCTGTGGCTAAAATGGGGCATGGGTACACCAAATGCAAAAAGAAGAAAACAGTTGTCGTTGTCGGACTAGGTTCCGGTGTGCCGCAGCAAATCACTCCGGAAGTGGATGCAGCCCTGCGCCGCTGCGATGTGGTGGCCGGTTATAATAAGTATGTGGATTTCATACGAGATCGTATTGTAGGCAAGCCCATTATTCAAAACGGTATGATGGGCGAAGTGCAACGCTGCACCGATACGCTGGCCGAAGCCGCCACCGGAAAAAATGTCTGCATGGTCTGTTCCGGTGACCCGGGCATCCTCGCCATGGCCGGTCTGCTCTTTGAACTCAAAGCCCGCAACGAAGCGTTCAAAGACGTAGAAATAAAGGTGCTACCGGGAATTACAGCCGCCAACATTGCCGCCGCTTCCCTTGGCGCACCCCTACAAAACGGCTTTTCCTTGGTCAGTCTTTCTGATCTATTGATACCAAGCGAAGAAGTGCGGCAAAATATACAGGCCGTCGCTCAATCAGCCCTGCCCGTAGCCATCTATAATCCTGCCGGTAAAAAACGCCGTGCATTGTTGGCTGAGGCATTGGACATCTTCAAAAAACAGCGGGGCGATGACGTGCTTTGCGCCTATGTGCGCCACGCCGGACGAGTGCATGAAGAAAAATGGATAGGCAAACTCGCAAACTTCCCCGAAGAAGAAGTGGATATGTCAACACTCGTTATCATCGGTAGCCATCGTACCGTTTTTAATGACGATACCCTGTACGAAGCTCGTGGCTATGTGGATAAATATCTTTAAAGAGCTTGAGCTTTTGCCATGCTTGTAAAAACTTTCTTGGGGAGGAGACCTTTTTCCAAAAAGATCCCTCCCCCAAGAAAATCTTTACAAAATTAGAATGCCGTGCCGCAACCCCCATGTGATTCTAAGGAAACGCTGATTAAATATAATTTTGTACATGCAAATCTATTGAATTGG
>CAYJHK010000282.1:0-3000 GCA_964369515.1 uncultured Desulfovibrionaceae bacterium | reverse complement strand
GGGTTTTCCTTCCCCCCAGATAAAAAGTAGCTGACTAAAGGCAATAGCCACGAAAAAAAATTAAGGGGAATTCCATGTTAAGAAAAACTGTTGCTTTAATGGTCTTGTGCTTGTGTGCTGTGCATACGTCAAGTTTTGCCAACGAAAAACCAAGTTATTGGCTGGACGGAAAATGGCCACATGAAAAAAGCACTTTACCAAAGCATGACGGAGCGGTTTATGGACGGCTTAAAAATGGCTTTCGTTTTATAATACAACACAATGAAAATCATAAAGGGCGAGTGGCAGTACAATTATTGGTGCAAGCCGGCTCGCTTATGGAAAGGGACAATGAAAGAGGTGTGGCACATTTTTTGGAGCACCTAGCTTTTAATGGAACCAAGAATTTCCCTGCCGGTAAACTTATTCCATTTTTACAAAGTAATGGCATGGCTTTTGGGCGAGATGCCAATGCCTACACTTCCATGAAAGAAACAGTCTATGAATTAAACATTTTAGACAACGAAAATGCTATGAACGATGCATTGGTTTTTATGCGAGATGTGGCAGACGGCATTTTGATTGCAGACAAAGAAGTGGAAGCTGAACGAGGTGTGATTATTTCCGAGAAAAACAGTCGGGATTCAGAGCGTTTCCGCATGAGTCTGCGCTTGCGTCAGCTTTTTTTTCCGGGTACAGAATTTGTGCATCCAACCATAGGTACAGAAGAAGTCATTAATACAGTGAGTGCGCAAACCATCAAAGCTTTTTATGACGCATGGTATCGACCTGAATATATGATACTTCTCGTGGTAGGCAATGTGAACACCAAGGAATTGGAGACAGTTATTGAGCAAAAGTTTGCAAGCCTTGCATCGCGGGCTGAAAAACGCCACATATTCCCATTTAAGCAGGCGAATTTGCAAGGCGTCATTCCTTATTATGATAAGTATGAAAGTCAATCCACCACGGTGCAAATCAGATCCTTGCTCCCTTTAACATGGATGCATGATTCTTTGGAGGTGCAAAGTCATTTATTATATGCCTCCATGGCACATACTATTATTTCTAATCGTTTACGCAATATGATTGCCGAAGGTGAGGCAGCCTTCCTTAAAGGTGGCGCACGCTATTCTGAAAGTTTCAATTTATTTCCTTCTTCTGACCTTTTTGCCCAAGTGGAAGCGAAAAATTGGAAAAAAAGCTTTAAACAATTGGAAAATGTACTGCTTGTGGCTTTGAAATACGGATTTTTACCGGAAGAAGTGGAGGAAGTACAACAATCTTACTTGCGAACCTATGAAAAGAGAGCTGAATTTAGCAAACAAGAAGCCAATGAAGATATTACCAAAAATATGATTGGTTCATTTATGAGTGATCGAGTGTACCAATCATGGGAACAAACCCTTGCCATGTATGGTAATCTTATTCCAAAGGCCACACCGCAAACCTTGCATCAAGCATTTCAAAAACTTTGGGAACACGATGTGCGATTTGTTTCCGTGCTTGGTAATGCCCATATCAAGGGCGATGCCAAGGCAAGCATTGCGACATTGTGGGAAAAAGGTCTACAAGAAAAATTACAACCTTTACAAGCAAAAACTGCCTTAAAATATCCATACTTGGAGCTTCCTCAAAAATTGGGAACAGTTGTTGCCGAAAAAAAAATTCCCATAAAAAATTTACCGCTTAAACTGCATGAAATTACCTTTGCCAACGGTCTTATACTACGATTGCTCAATACTCCCTTTGATAAAGGAAGAGTTTCTGTGCAAGTGGGACTTGGCGGCGGTAGCGATGCCATCAAGGATGCGGACTATATTACTGCCATGGTTTCCATGGCCACGGAAAAGCAATCAGGATTTGGCAAGTTGACGCTTGCGGACGTGCGCCGCCTTTCCACCACGCAAGGTGTCGCCGTTTCCGGTAAATTAATGCCGGAATATTTGGATATGAGCAGTGCGGGTGAAAGTGAAAATTTGGAAAAAATGCTCATTGCTTTATGGACCATGCATAAGGATCCTGTCATCACAGGCGAGGACAGAAAAAGAGCCATGCGCACCTATGCCCTTGCCGACAAAGAGCGCACCAAGGATTTGGCGCAAGTGCTTGCAACGGCGCAGCGCAAACTTTTTTGGGGAGAGTCTTTGCGCAATACACCCATAACCTTTGCCGATGCCAAAAAAGTAAATTTGGCAACACAGCAAGATATTTTGAAAAAGTTATATGCCGGCGGCGCTCCCGTCATTAATATGGTGGGAGATGTGCAAAGCAAGGATGCCATTGCCTTTGTGGGTAAAACATTTGGTTCCGACTCTGTCACTTATGAAAAATTACCGCAAGCCCCCTATGCCATTAAATATGCATTTGCCAAAGATGTGAACAATCCCGAACATATTGTCTTTGATTCCAAACTCAATCAAGCTTCAGTGCGAGTGGCTTATTACAGACCGCTTTTAGATGTACTTGACCGCAAAACGCTTTTAAAGCGCAGGCTTGTGGCTTCATTGCTCAGCGATCTTATGCGCAAGGTTATTCGCGAAAAAATCAGCGCATCCTATTCGCCGCGTGTGCTGTTTCCCATAAACGATGCCAGCGGTTATGCCATGTACCTTATAATCATCGGTACCCAGCCGGAAACTATGGAGCTTTTACAAAAAGAGCTTGGTACAATACTTACAGAATTTGCTACCAATGGTGTGAGTGAAAAAGATCTTGAGCGCATAAAAAAAATTACTGTCAGCGGCTGGGAACAAAATTCTCAAAAAAATAAAATATATACACAACTTTTGGCAAGTATGATTCGGGAAGACAGACCCTATCTTGATTGGTATGGCGAATTGCCTTCAATGGTGAAGAGTATCAGCTTGGAAGAGATCAATGCCGAAATAAAAGAAGCCTTTACCGATGATAATAAAGCGGTACTTACGGGCATAACCGAAGATAAGACTGCGCAAAAATAAGGTAAAGGAAACACTGATTAATTATTTTCTTGAGGGGGGAAGGGGAACTTTTGCCAAA
>CAYJHK010000281.1:0-3018 GCA_964369515.1 uncultured Desulfovibrionaceae bacterium | reverse complement strand
GCGCAAGCAAAAGTTCCCCCCACAAAAAATATCGCAAATTAGAATGCCGTGCATTCTGCACATGCTTACATGCGTACCCTTTCGTTTTTCGGGTCAAATGCAGCGCTGATGCTGGCTTTTGCCGTTACCATTTTGCCTTGCACTTCCACTTCCCACTTAGCTGCTTCTACCCATGCTTTATCGACAGCTTCGCCGCCTTCACGCACAACATAGGCAAAACCTGTGGCACCGCCAAGCAAGAAGGCATAGGCACCGGAGGTCAATTCGCCAACGTGCTTTCCGTCACGGTATACAGGCTCGTTACCATAAACTTTGGCTTTTGGATCTTCAAGAATGAATTGCAACATACGTTTGCAAAGCGGACGAGCTTTTTGTGCCATAAGTGCATGGCGGCCGATAAATTCGCCCTTGTACAGTTTTACACCAAAACCAAGGCCGGCTTCGTATGGGGTATCGTCGGGAGTCAAGTCATTTTCCCAGTGACGATAACCGGTTTCACTGCGCAAGGAGTTTACAGCTTGCATACCGACGTTGCGGATACCATACTTTTTACCGGCTTCCATGATGGCATCGTATACGTGCACCATGAAGTTGGTGGGGATATACAATTCCCAGCCGAGCTCGCCCACATAGGACATGCGCACAGCCAACGGACGGGCATAGGCCACATCAATATATTGAGCGGTAGAGAAGGGGAAGCCTTCGTTTGACAAATCGTCATCGGTGAGTTCTTGCATGACTTTACGGGCATTTGGACCCATAACGGCAAGCATACCATAACCGTGAGTAACGTCGGTGACGGTTACTTCGGCAAAGGCAGGGAAACGACGACGCAAGAAGTCCACGTCACGGGTGGTGGTATTGGCGGTGGAAACAATGAAATACTCATGGTCGCCGGTGCGTGTTACGGTGATGTCAAGTTCAAAACCGCCACGCTCATTGACCACAGGGGTGTAGGTCACGCTGCCGATGGGGCCGCTGATATCGTTGGTGCACACATATTGCAGAGCAGCTTCGGCATCCTTACCTTGCACGATGAACTTGGACATGGGGCTCATGTCATAGATACCTACGTTTTCACGCACGGCCATATGCTCTTCTTTTTGATAAGGAATCCAGTTTGGTGCATCCCAATCGTATTCGTGCTTTGGTTCTACGCCTTCGGGGGCAAAGAAGTCGGGACGTTCCCAACCGGCAAGCATGGTGAAGGCAGCACCGGCTGCGGCAAGGCGATCGTGAATGGGGGATTTGATGATATTACGTGCAGTTACACGGCTGCGATATGGATAGTGTTGCTCATAGAGGATACCCACGGATTCTTTTACACGCTCTTCAAGGTAGCGAGTATTTTGTTGCCATGGATAGAAGCGACGGATGTCTACGGGCCACAACTCTTCGGCAGGATAGCCGTCGGTCATAAGTTGAGCAATGGCACGGCCAAGACCGGCAGAGCTGGCGATACCTACGGAGTTCATGCCGCAACCGATGAAGAGATTTTTAACGCCGGGAGCTTCGCCAAAGCAGAAAGCATTGTCGGGGGTAAAGCTTTCGGGAACCACTTCAAGGTGACGAATTTCGGCATCTTGTACACCGGGGAAACGCTCAAAGGCACATTCCATAAAGAGGTTGAATTGATCCCAATCTTCTTGGAGCTGGGTGAACTTGAAGTCTTTGGGAATGCCGCCGCGTCCCCATGGTTTTGCCACAGGCTCAAAACCACCAAAGAGCAAGCCGCCGCCTTCTGCTTTAAAGTAGGTGTAGCCGTCAAAGTCACGCACACAGGGGAAAATTTCTTTATAGCCGGGGATAGGTTTGGTAACGGCGTGCATATGTTCGGCAGCAAATAAAGGTACGCTCACACCGGCCATTTTACCGATGTTACGACCCCACATACCGCCGCAGTTTACAACGTATTGGCAAAGGATATCACCTTCTTCGGTGCGAACACCGGCAATTTCGCCATTTTTCACAATAAGGTCGGTGACCAAGGTGTTTTCAAACACACGAGCACCACCGTTACGAGCGCCCTTGGCAAGAGCTTGTGCCGTATCTTCAGGATTTACTTGAGCATCATCGGGCAAATAGAATACGCTGTCAAGGCAGTTATCCAAATTCATGCCGGGAACCATGTCTAAAGCTTCTTTTTTGCTGATAATGTGCATATCAATGCCAAAGGCACGAGCACGAGCAGAACCACGCAAATATTCTTTAACACGATCTTCAGTTTGACAAACGGAAATAGCACCCGTCTTTACATAGCCGGTGGGCATTCCGGTTTCAGCTTCCAAAGTGGAATATAATTCCGTGGCATATTTTGCCAAATTAGACATTTGTCTATTTTGACGAAGTTGTGCCAAAAGCCCTGCCGCTGCCCATGTGGTACCGGATGCTATGGATTTACGCTCAAGTAAAATAACATCTTTCCACCCTGCTTTGACAAGATGATACAAGGTGCTGCATCCGACGATGCCGCCACCGATAACAACAACCTGAGCTTGTTTAGGTAACTGTTCTGCCATTGAAAACCTCTTAAAATAATCAGTTAAAAAATTCTACACACCGGATTGAGTATATAATGCTGCTCTTTCCAAATTATCCGTTGGCCATATTCGCTTAAGTATACCTTCAAATTCACCTTAATGAAAAAAGATTGGTCCTCCCAAGCGATGACGCAGTTAAGCACAAAAAGATATTTTAAGCAATACTCCACGGAAAAAAAATATTTTAAGAAAAAATTCACCAAATACCCTGTGTTTTTGTGATTTGCCTTAAGCAAAAAAATAATACAATTGTTTGCCATTTGCTGTTTTTGGATCCATCCATAATTTCCGTGATGCAAGAAGGATTTCCACATCGTACGAATGTTACGAATACGCTGTTTAAATAAAATTTTATACGCACAAAAAATCTATTAAGTTGACGGTGAAACATAAACTTTCATCCTAATCTTTTAAAAAATGCAATCTGTAATTCACTAAAAACTGCAATAATAAAAGCGTTTTGAGGGGATGGGGGGAG
>CAYJHK010000280.1:0-3018 GCA_964369515.1 uncultured Desulfovibrionaceae bacterium | reverse complement strand
GCAAATTAGAATCACGTGGGGGTTTGGGGGAGGAGACCTTTTTCCAAAAAGGTCCCTCCCCAAAGAAAATATCTCACTTACAATCAAATTAAACTCAACACCATACCGTACCATTAATTTTCATAATAAGAGCGCAACACTTGGCTTCTGATGGGATGACGTAATTTTCTTAATGCTTTGGCTTCAATTTGGCGTATACGTTCACGAGTCACATTGAAAAGCTTACCCACTTCCTCAAGTGTATGATCACTTTTCTCAGCAATACCAAAACGTTTGCGTAAAACTTGCTCTTCTCTTGGTGTAAGGTCGGCAAGAACGCTGGCAAGTTGTTCCGAAAGTTTTGTGCTAATGACTTCTTCCGCCGGCGCCACTGCCTTTTTATCTTCAATGAAATCGCCAAGACTCGAATCTTCTTCGTCGCCAATGGGTGTTTCAAGGGAAATGGGTTCCTTGGCAATTTTCAATACTTTCTTCACCTTATCCACAGGGCACTCCATGCGTTCGGCTATTTCTTCAGGCGTTGGGTCACGTCCGAGCTCTTGCACCAAATAGCGTGAAGTGCGAATAAGTTTGTTAATAGTTTCAATCATGTGCACCGGTATGCGAATGGTGCGTGCTTGGTCTGCTATGGCTCTGGTTATGGCCTGACGAATCCACCAAGTGGCGTAGGTTGAAAATTTATAGCCCCGCTGATATTCAAATTTATCCACAGCCTTCATAAGTCCTATATTGCCTTCTTGAATTAAATCAAGAAATTGCAATCCACGATTGGTGTATTTCTTCGCAATGGAGACCACAAGGCGCAGGTTTGAGCGAATAAGCTCTTGTTTGGCACGCATGGCGTGAGTATTGCCACGTTTAATGCGCCAGAGCACTTCTTCAAGATCTTGTACGTTGTGACAGCATTTTTCTTGCAATCGGCGTAAAATTTCGATTTTACCAATGATCATTTCTTTGAAAGAAAAGAGCTCATCAACGCTGAAATTCAATTGCTTAGCCGCTTCTGCCGGATTGATGGTACGCTCTTCGATGCACGTAAAAAGTTCTTGTATTTCCCCTTGAGTACGCCCTGTTGAAAGGATATAGGCCGACAAATCCCGCTGACAATTGTGCATCTGGCGCACATAATCTTCGACGGTTTCAATGATGCGGTCAATAAGCGTTTTTTCAAGTTTAATATCCCGCAAACGCTCGACAATTTCCTCTTTATAATTTAAAATTTCTTTTTGAATGCCGGCAACTCGTCTTTCTAAAGTACAACAATCATCCAGTTTTGAATAGATTTTCTTCTTTTTACGGAAGGTTTGCTTAATTTCGTCAAGTAAAAAAATGACACGACTACGCTGACTCATCTCGTCTTCGCTTGGGTCATCTTCTTCAATGGTTTTAACAACATCCTTAAGCTTAATGCGATTAGTGCGCAAATCTTCACCTACGTTGATAAGCTCCTCAACTGCCACCGGCACTTCCACCAAGGCGTAGAGTACATCTTGTTCGCCAAGTTCTATCTTCTTGGCAATGACAACTTCGCCATCACGATCAAGCAAGGGAACCGCACCCATTTCACGCAAATACATGCGTACCGGGTCGGTGTTGCGTGAGGAATAATCAACGGTTTCTTCATCTTCCACTAAATCAAGACTGCTTTCACCCACAATATCATCTTCGGTTTCAGTGGCATTGATAGTAATTTTCTTGCCTTCTTTTTCAGAATCAACAATGGCAATGTCATGCTGCTCAAAGATGGTAATAACCTCTTCAAATTGCTGTTCTGAGCTACTCATTTCAGCAGGCAGGGCTTTTGCCACCTCATCAAAGGTGAGATAGCCCATACTTTTACCCTTGTCTATAAGGGTTTTTATCTGCTGTATATCCTTAAGATTACTCATCAATCCTCCTTCTCTCTCGCTGCATCCTGCAACACACGAAGATAATTTAATTGCGTTTCAAAATCACCACGTTCAGCATTGTCTCTTAAAGCCGCACAAAGGGAATCTTTTTGCATACTTGCTTGAAATTGTTCCAATGCTCTGGCAAGTTCAAGTAATTCCTTTTCACCATCATCACGGGGAGGAGCTTCTCCGCTGCGGCTTTGTGCCCATAACCTATTCTCACGCTCATCAAGCTGATAGAGGACTTCTTCCGGACCAAATGCTTCAATTTTTTCCCACAGTCTGCGTGCTATATCGCTGTTTAAGGCAAGATCCGCACCTAAAGTTCGCAGATCCTGCAAGCGATGCGGATAGCGCACAGCATACATCATAATTTGCCTGTCACGCATGGCAAGGGGTGTTAAGCGTCTTTGTTCGCTATTTTCCGCATTCGCCATGTTTGCAGAACGGTTTTGTACATGCGTGTTTGTGTACCCATCTTCGTGTGTGCGTCCTTGTCTCGCAGTGTATGAATTCTGGCGATTATTCATAACCGTTTGGCGCAACGCATCTTCTGCCAACTGTAAACCCGCAGCCAATTTGCTCGTAAAAGAGCTTAAAAGTTCCGGTATTTCTACCTTTTGCAAGAAAGACTTCGCAAAATCCACGGCGTCCTTGGGTGCCATATTTCGTAAAACAGAAATACAAAACGTCATGGCATCAAGTGCTTGTAATTGCAACTTTTCAAAAGCCTCCCTACCTTCGTTGTGCAATAAGCTGTCAATATCTTCCCCTTCAGGCAAAAGGATAACACTACATTTTAGCCCGCGCGTTAAAATCATTTCACTGGCACGCAAGGCCGCTTTTCGCCCGGCTTTATCACCATCAAACAACAAGACTATATGCTTTGTGAACCCCGACAGACGCTTGATTTGTTCGGGAGTAAGAGCAGTACCGAGCACACCCACGGCATTGTCATAGCCAAATTGGTGCAAAGTCAATACATCCATATATCCTTCAGTAAGCAAGACGCTTTCACGTAAACTAATACCTTTTCGAGATTGCGCAAGACCATAAAGTTGATCTCCTTTCTTATAAATAAGAGAATCTGAACTATTTATATACTTTGCTTCATCTTCTTGGCCAA
>CAYJHK010000279.1:0-3019 GCA_964369515.1 uncultured Desulfovibrionaceae bacterium | reverse complement strand
GCAAATTAGAATGCCGTGCGTCGATTTAAGAGCTTCAAGCATTTTGAGTGTAATACATTTGAAGGCACTGCACAATTCAAAAAGGCATGGATTGCCGTGTCGCTACGCTCCTTGCAATGACTTGATTTTATAACGAAAGCCATTGCAAGCATTGCTACGCAATCCGTGTATTTTGTCAGTTTGATGAATTGCGCAGGGGGGTTATTTAAATGCAATGCAAACGAATTAAAATCTTTGGGGCGTGTACTTTTGAGAGGTTTTGTGCGTTGACTTTTAGTTAAAGTGCGGCATATAGATATTTTTCACGATGGTTTTTATTTTTGTGCATAAGCATCTCTTCATAAATCTTCGATAAATAAATTGTTTTTAAATAGTTGATATGTCAGGAAAACAATGGTATTTGTTAATGAAGTGTGTACTTTTGCGTAGAACTTTTGTGTCAAAAAAATCGTTTTAAAGACAATAGTCATAATTATTATAATTAAGGATGTTTACATGGATGAGCTTACAACTTGGGAAAAACTACTTACCCCTTTTCGATTTTCTTCAAGGCATGTGCATATTGATGAAAATCCTCGAGGGGCTTTCATCATCGACCAAGACAGGATTTTATTTTCAAGCTCATTTAGGCGACTGAGCAAGAAGACTCAAGTACACCCCTTAACCAGAAATGACCATATTCACAATAGGTTGACGCATTCTCTTGAGGTTGCTTGTGTGGCACGCACGCTGGGTCAAAGTGTGGGGCATTTTTTAGCAGCAAAAAAAATTTTGCCGGTAAGCAAAACACCTCATGACCTTGGTTCTCTTTTATATGCTGCATGTTTAGCGCATGATATGGGAAACCCACCGCTTGGACATGCAGGGGAGTCCGCCATCCAAGACTGGTTTTCTGATCCGGTACACAATGATTTCATAAGAAACCTTTCACCGCTGCAGCAACTGGACTTTCAAAGTTTTGATGGCAACGCACAAGGTTTTAGAATTGTTACTTGTCTTGAAAATAATAAAGATAATGGTGGGTTTCGGCTGACATTTCCAACGCTTGCCACTTTTGTGAAATATCCCAATTCATCCCTCGATGCTGTAGCTAACGGCAAGAAAAAATTTAATTTTTATCAAACAGAGCAGGAGCATTTTGATATGGTATTTTCACATCTTAGGCTTAAAGTTGCCCATGGAAAATACAGGCGTCATCCTCTTGCTTATATTTCTGAAGCTGCCGACGATATATGTTATAGGATAATTGATGTAGAAGATGCATTTGAATTGAAAATACTTACTTATCAAGATATTATGGAAATCATTGCGCCCATAGAGGCGGAGCTTTTCATAGATAAGGCCAGATTTGAAAATATGGATTCCAATCGAAGAAGAGTTAGTATGCTAAGGACTTTAATTATTAATAAAATGATTGATAGTGTTTTTGAGGCATTTAAAGACAGCTATGAAGAAGTACTTGTAGGCGAACAATTTAGTTTAATTGACAAGTGTGATGAAGCTGCTCAAAAATATATGAACCTTGCAAAAACAGCATTTTATACAAAAATTGCGAAGGAGCCCAAAAAAATCGCTTTGGAAATAGGTTCTTATAATATGTACAAACACCTTTTGGATGTTTTTATTCCCGCTGCTTGCTATAATAAAAATGGTACTCCTTTGAGCTACAAAGATGAAAAAGCATTGGAGCTTATGGGCGTAAATGCTCCTTCTCCCGGTGACGATTTAAATATGGCATATCACCGTGTTATTGATTTTATTACCGGCATGACCGATAGCTATGCCACATTTATTTCACGACAGTTTTCCGGAACAGGCGAGGGGATTTAGGGAGACGCAAATCAGTTATTCTTATTGCGTTTAGTAAACTGCTGCAGCACAGCTTTTGCTGTTTTATCGCCATTTTTGGCGGCAAGCTTATACCATTTTTCCGCAAGCAAAACATCACGCTCCACACCGGTACCTTGGTCATACATATAGCCAAGGCTAAATTGTGCGGCGGCATCATTTTGGTTGGCAGCAAGTGTGTACCAGTGAAGGGCCTTGGTGTAGTCGGGGGGGCCGATTTTCCCTTCTTCATAGAGGAAGCCCAGATTATATTGCGCAGGTGCGTAGCCTTTTTCGGCAGCTTTTAGATAATATTCATGGGCTTTGAAGAGATTTTGTTTTTGTCCCAGACCTTCGGCGTACATGTAGGCCAAATTGTTTTGGGAAAGGACGTGCTCCTGGTCGGCAGCTTTTTGAAACCAATAAAAAGCACGGGCGTCATTTTTTTCTATACCCTTGCCATGCAGATAAAGCCAGCCGAGTGAGTATTGCGCATCGGCAAGGCCTTGTTCGGCAGCTTTTTCGTACCATTCAATGGCTTTTTTCACATCTTTTTTTACGCCTCTGCCGTTGGCCAGCATAAAGGCAAGGTTGTAGCGTGCAACGGCATGTCCGTCATTGGCTGCTTTGCGAAACCATTTTACTGCTTCTCGAAGATTTTTCTTAATCCCTTGTCCCTTTGCTAACGCACCGGCATAGGAATTTTGCGCACTGATATCACCGGCTTTGGCGGCTTTTTCATACCAAATGGTGGCCGCACGCACATTGCGCTTCACACCTTCGCCGGCCTCAAACATGCGTCCCACAAAGTACATGGCCTCAGGATTATTGTCCTTGGCGAGGGGCAAAAGAATGTTGTATGCGCTGTCAAAGTCCTTATTATTGATGGCTTTTTGGGCTTCATTTAGTTTAGTTGCAGCGTGAATAGCCTGCTCACTGTCCATGGCCGGAGCAATGGCAGTGCCGCTGTGAGCTGTGTAAGGCAAGAACCACAATGTGAGTGCAAGCACCCATAAAAATTTCAAGGAATATTTTTTCACAAAAACCTCTGCTGTTCTCGTGCCTTTATCATTCAAGATGGGAGCTTTGTCAAGGTTTATGTGGAATGGCACGAAATTGTATTGCAGCATAGATAGTAATCACGGCATTCTAATTTGCGATATTTTTTGTGGGGGGGGGGGGGGGGGGGGGG
>CAYJHK010000278.1:0-3019 GCA_964369515.1 uncultured Desulfovibrionaceae bacterium | reverse complement strand
CGTGAATTAATCAGCGTTTCCTTAAATTATGTTTTGCTTTTCCTTGGCAGATATAGTACATTCAAAAATGGTGGTTAAAAACTCGGGGAACACCGATTAAAGAGGAATACTACGGCAAAATCCGGAAACGACATCTTGCGCACGCAAGAGTAAAGCCAATTTAATCGGTACTTTCCCATAGTAAATTTAAAAGCCTATAAAACAAAGGGAGGAAATAATGATTAGAAAAGCCAATGAAATTGAAGAAATCTCAATGGAAAAAGCACGAGGTGGCACAGGATTCATGCTCACACGCCCTCTCTTGCAGGTAGAAGAAATGTGCGATAAGGGACGCATGTTCAATCATTCCATATTAAAGCCGGGTTGTTCGGTGGGTTACCACATACACAAAGGTGATATGGAAGCCTTTTATATCCTCAAAGGTGAAGGAACATACAATGATAATGGGGTTGAATATCCTGTATGCGCCGGTGATGTGACGCTATGTACCGACGGCGAAAGTCATGGCTTGGTTAATACAAGCTCGGAAGATTTGGAATTTATCGCCCTCATCCTTTATTCATAACCATATCAAGCTGCTAGATGCTGAAACGTCTCAAGAGCCATTTTCAGCATCTAGCCTCAAAAGCATTTCATTTAATCGAAGCTGAAAAACGCATTTTCATGCATTTTTCAGAAAGGCACGCTCACTTCAAATGCCCCTTCGGGGGCGCCGGAAGTGAATTCCGGCTCATTTTACGTGGCGCAAAATTTTCACTATCGTTCAAATTTTGTTAGCCGTCACAGAAAAACCATGTTTTAGCGTCATAAAAATGCCGGAAAAGTGCATTCCATGCCCTTGTTTTCGGTATTTTTATTTGCATATTTTAGCTAAAAAAATGTTTAATTTTATTTTGTTAACATGTTTTTAAGTGACGACTATTTACTGCCCTATTTTTTCGATAAAGTTTGCCCTGTGCGCAAGTCATATGGTATTTGACCTATACGTTTTTCTGCGCTATGAGGAGCCCATGGACAAGCAAACATTTCATCTTACCATGCAATCCTCGACTCTACCTTATGCAGAAGTTGGCACTGAAGTTGGTGTTGACGAAGCCGGGCGAGGTTGCCTTGCTGGGCCTGTAGTGGCAGCGGCGGTGCATTTACCCCATGGACACAACATAATAGGCTTGAATGATTCAAAAAAACTTAGCGCTCAGAAGCGGCAAATCTTAGCGCACGACATACTACGCAAGGCAAGGGTGGGGATTGGGCTTGTATGGCAAAAAGACATTGATCGCTTGAACATTTTGCAAGCGACCCTCCATGCCATGGCCAAAGCTGTGGCCGCACTTTTAAAACGCTGTCCGCTCATACCTTTTTTGCATATTGACGGAAATGCCATTGTTCCACCCCATGTTATATCCCTTTATTTACAAAACGTTAATCTTAAACAAAGAGCCATTGTGGGCGGCGACGGACTTGTAGAAAGTATTGCGGCTGCTTCCATCGTGGCAAAAACCCATCGTGATACCTTATTGAAAACATTAAGTGTACGCTGGCCGGAATATAATTTTGCCAAACACAAAGGGTATGGTACTAAGGAACATATGAACGCCATTGAAAAGCATGGAGCCTGTCCCTTGCATCGCCTAAGCTTTGCCCCTTTTAAATCCAAGGAAGCACAGCCGCTGCGTCAGGGGAATTTATGCATATGATTTGGCGGAAAATATTCGAAGCTATGCAAATATTTACCAAAAATCCGGAGTATCATGATTTAAGGAAAGTTTTGGGCACAAAAGGCGAAAGTGCTGTTGCTGACTATGTGAAAAAACTCAACATGCGAGTACTTTATCGGAATTGGCGACACGCTTCCCTTGAAATTGATTTGGTGTGTGAAGATGCAGACGGTATAATTTTTGTGGAAGTGAAAACACGCAAAGCCGAGGCCATGACTTCAGCCCTTGATGGCATAAGTGCCAAAAAACGAAACGTAATGATAAAGGCTGCCAATGTGTGGTTACGCACCCACGATGCCTTTGAAAAACCCTGCCGCTTTGCTGTGGCAACGGTAAATTATACCACAACCCCAACCCTACAACTGCATGTGGAGTTTTATGACAACGCTTTTACAGCCACCTCCTCTACCTTCTGATGTGCAGCTGTGGGTGGTAGCCATACCCCTTGGCAACATTTTAGACATAAGCGAGCGTGCAAAAATCGTTCTTTCGAGCGTGGATATTATCTTGGCAGAAGATACCAGACGTGCCGGGCTTTTTTGTCAACGTGCGAATATTAAGGCCAAGTCCTTTTTGTCCTTGCATGAGCATAATGAAGAAGTACGCATCAAGGACGTGCTTAAACGCATGAATGAAGGTAGGGTATGCGCACTTATTTCCGACGCCGGAACTCCGCTTATGGCTGACCCGGGATTTCGTTTGGTATGCTCCATGCGTCAAGCCGGCCTAAAAGTCTCCATGGTGCCCGGCCCATCTGCCCCCATTGCTGCGCTTATGTGTGCCGCAATTGCACCGCAGCCATTTACATTTTTTGGCTTTCTCCCACGAGCTTCCGCAGCACAAGAAAAAATCCTTGCACCATTTTGCTCCATACCATCCACCCTCGTATTTTTTGAACGCAAAGACAGACTGCACAAAACCCTTGCTTTGGCGCATGGTCTTTTGGGCAAAAGACCATTGTGTATCGCACGTGAACTTACTAAAATACATGAAGAATTTATCATCACACGCCTTGAAAATTATGCAGAAATCTCAGAAGATTTGAAGGGCGAAATCACTGTGATTATCGGTCAGCCGGAGGAAGTGTATCGAACAAGCGAAGAACAAGTGCAGCAAATCTTTACAGAAGAATTGCAAAAAGGCGGAAAGCCACGGGAAGTGAGCCGGCGCACTCAAAGCAGGGTTCAGGGCTGGACCGGCAAACAAATTTATGAATTGAGCTGCCACGGTAACAATGCTAACAGTGGCGACACTTAAGGAAGCACCACGGCATTCTAATTTGCGATATTTTTTGTGGGGGG
>CAYJHK010000277.1:0-3032 GCA_964369515.1 uncultured Desulfovibrionaceae bacterium | reverse complement strand
GGGGAGGAGACCTTTTTCCAAAAAGGTCCCTCCCCCAAGAAAATTTTTACAAAATCAGAATAACGTGCAGAGTAAGGGGGATAAAGAAAAAATCCACCCATCTCTACCTCCTCAAAAATAAAATTTGGAAAAAACATGCGAGCACGAAAGAAAACACGTTCATTGCGGCTTGGGTCGTTGAGTATTGGTGGCGATGCCCCCATTATGGTTCAGAGTATGCTTAATACCGACACCAGAGATGTGCATAAAAGCCTTAAGCAGATTAAGTCGTTGTGTGCTGTGGGTTGTGAGGCAGTTCGCCTTGCGGTACCGGACAAGGCGGCGGCTGAGTCGCTGGTGGCTATCTGTGATGGGGCGTCGGTGCCCATTATTGCCGATATTCATTTTGATCATCGTTTGGCCATTGCTGCGCTTGAAGCCGGAGTGCAGGGGTTGCGCATTAATCCCGGTAATATCGGTGATGACAAAAATGTATCGGCGGTGGTGGATGCGGCTAGGGCGCATGGTGCTATTATCCGTATTGGGGTGAACGGTGGTTCGCTGGAAAAAGAGTTGCTTGCGCAATATGGCAGGGCGACGCCCGAGGCCATGGTACAAAGTGCGCTGTCGCATGTGCGTATTTTGGAAAAGAAGGGATTTTACGACCTTAAAATATCTTTGAAATCCTCATCGGTGACGGAAACCATTGAAGCATATACACTCTTGTCGACACAATGTGATTATCCCTTGCATGTGGGAATTACTGAGGCCGGCGGTTTGTTGCGAGGTGCGGTGAAATCGGCGGTGGGTCTTGGCATTTTATTTTGGGAAGGCATTGGCGATACGCTGCGTGTTTCTTTGACGGCGGATCCGGTGCAGGAAGTCATTGCCGCCTATGAAATTTTGCGTTCGCTGGGCTTACGTCGTTATGGTCCTGAAATTATTTCATGTCCCACTTGCGGTCGCACGGAAATTGATTTGATGAGCCTTGCCGGTGCTGTGGAAGAACGCTTGCTCACGGAAGAGTTGCCTATTAAGGTGGCGGTAATGGGTTGTGTGGTGAATGGCCCAGGCGAGGCGAGGGATGCCGACATCGGGCTGGCCGGTGGTAAGGATAAGGGCATTATTTTTTGTAAAGGCAAAGTGATTCGATCTGTTAAAGGGCAGGGGGCTTTGCTTTCGGCCTTTATGGAAGAATTAGATAAACTTATTTCTCAAAAAAAAGAGCAGGGTTAAATATGCAATTTAGTACAAGTTATATTCCTACCTTAAAAGAAGCTCCGGCGGATGCCGAAGTTATCAGTCATCAATTACTTGTACGTGCCGGTATGGTGCGTAAGGTAACTTCCGGAATTTATATATACCTTCCGCTGGGCTTAAAAGTCCTTGAGAAAGCAAAAAATATTGTGCGTGAGGAAATGAATAGAGCCGGTGCGCAAGAACTGTTATTACCGGCCTGTCAACCGGCTGATTTATGGCAGGAAAGCGGACGCTGGGACTTATATGGTAAGGAGCTTATGCGCTTTGAAGATAGGCATGGGCGTGATTATTGCCTTGGCCCTACGCATGAAGAAGTTATTACGGATCTTATCCGGGGTGAAGTGCGTTCATATCGGCAATTGCCCATGAATTTATATCAAATTCAAACCAAATACCGTGATGAAATCCGTCCCCGTTTTGGGCTGTTGCGTGGGCGTGAATTTGTGATGAAGGACGCCTACTCATTTGATGCCGACGATGCCGGTGCCGATATCAGTTATAAAAAAATGTTTGATGCCTATACGAATATTTTCTCGCGTATGGCGTTGAAATTTAGAGCTGTCGAAGCTGATTCCGGTTCCATTGGTGGTAATTTTTCCCATGAATTTATGGTGCTTGCAGAGACGGGTGAAGATACCATTGTTGCTTGCACCGCTTGTGCCTATGCTTCCAATATAGAGCGGGCAGCCGTGGTCTTTAAGGGTAATGTTTGCACGGATGAGTGCCCTGTTTATGAAGAAGTGTCCACGCCCAATGCGCATACAGTGGAAGAAGTGTGTGCGTTCATGAACATTGCGCCGCACGAGCTCATTAAAACTTTGTTGTTTAATGTGGACGGGAAGGGCGTTGCCGTGTTGGTGCGTGGTGATCACAGCGTGAACGATGTTAAATTGAAGAATTTTTTAAATGCAGATTCCGTGGAGCTGGCCTCAGCGGAAGAAGTGGAAAAATGGACACACGCTAAAGTCGGCTATGCCGGTCCGGTGGGTCTTGATGCGCATATTACCATCTATGCCGATGCCTTCTTACAAGAGCGTAATGATTGGGTATGCGGAGCCAATAAGGATGATATGCATTTACAACATGTGAGTTTGACTCGAGATTGTAAGGTGCAGGCTTATGTAGATTTGCGTGAAATGCTGCAAAGCGACCCATGCCCCAAATGCGGCGGAGTTGTTGAATTGCCACGGGGTATTGAAGTGGGGCATGTGTTCAAACTTGGCACCAAATACAGCGAAGCCATGAAAGCTACTTTTTTAGATGCCAAGGGGCAAGAGCAAATCATCGTCATGGGCTGTTACGGTATTGGAGTTTCCCGTGTGGTTGCTGCATGTATTGAACAAAATCACGATGAAGCCGGTATTGTCTTTCCGCCGCCATTGGCACCTGTGGATGTGCATATACTTAACCTTGATCCCAAGAATGCCGAGGTCTGTACGCACTTGGATAATGTTAAAGTATTACTTGAAGGTTTGCAGCTGGACGTACTCTTGGATGATAGGGAAGAGCGTCCGGGGGTGAAATTTAAGGATGCAGACTTATTGGGTATCCCCATGCAACTGTGCCTTGGCGGCAAAAGCCTTGCTCGGGGAGTTGTGGAGGCAAAAAATAGAAAAACAGGCGAAAAAACGGAGCTGTCATTGCAGAATTTCCAAGAAGAATTTGGTGCATGGCGTAAAAGCGTTTTGGCAGATTTTGGCATGTCATTCTAGTTTTTACAAAATTTTCTAATTTTGTAAAAAATTTTCTTGGGGGAGGGACCTTTTTGGAAAAAGGTCTCCTCCCCCAAACCC
>CAYJHK010000276.1:0-3045 GCA_964369515.1 uncultured Desulfovibrionaceae bacterium | reverse complement strand
TCAGCAATTATTCCATTGGACATTGTTTAGGGAGGAACTGAAGACTATGGCAGACTTTATGATTCAGCAAGGTATGCAATCGGCCATGCAACAGGTTCAGCAAAGCGGACAAGTGCAAGGTCAGTCGCCGACGGATACGCCGGGAAAGTCCCAAGGCTTGTCGCAAGATACGCCCAATACCCTCGTTGACAATGTGGAACGATTTCAAAACGCCATGAAGGCACAAAACGAGTCACCAAACGTTGACACCATGCACCACAATGCACAACAGCAGGCGGATGCCGTACATATATCAAGCCCGGCGCAAGCTGTGGACGGCACACCGCCCATAAAGAAAGTTGCCGGCGACAATGTGCTGGACGCATTGCAACGTGATATGTCAAACGCCCGTACAGGCATTGAAGAAAGTTTGCAGTCCATGCAGGGCAGCACAGGCGATATGCTGCGTTTACAATATCAAATGGCACAAGTGACCATGACGCAATCGCTGGTGGGACAAGTGGGCAGTAAGACAGGTCAAGGGGTGCAACAGTTACTGAAGGGTCAGGGCTAAATGATGCCCTTTGTGCCGAAAAGAGCAAGACGTGGGGGTTCACGGCGGTGCCGTTGCGTTGTGCTGCATTTCTTACTGTGCTTCTTGCTGTGCTTTTTAGTCGGTTGTGAGGTTGTGGCCTATAGTAATATGTCCGAAAAGGATATTAACGAGATGGTGGCACTTTTGCGCAACAATGACGTAGATGCGCAGAAGGTTTCGCAAGGCAAGGGTTTGTGGTCGCTCAATGTGCCCGATGCCGAGCTTGCACGGGCTTTGGATACGTTGCGAGCCAACGGCCTGCCCCGTGCGCAACATCAAGGACTTGGTTCGGTGTTCAAAAAAGAAGGCATGGTATCCACTCCCACAGAGGAGCAGGCACGCTTGCTTTTTGCCCTTTCCGAAGAACTTTCGGCCACCATTTCCGGCATTGACGGCGTCTTGGATGCTAGAGTCCATGTGGTGTTGCCCAAGCTGGATAATTTTGGCGCAAAACTGACATCGTCCACGGCATCTGTATTCATTCGCCACCGCCATGATGTTGATATGCAAGAACATCTTGGAAGCGTAAAACGATTGGTGGAACACGCCGTACCTGACTTACAATATGATGCCATAACCGTGTCCCTCTTTCCGTCGGAAGCGAAAGCACAAATGCGTGCACCCTCCGGCCGAAAAATAGCCGACAAGCTTGACCTTGGCTCCATGAGTGCCATTGTGGGCGCAGCTGTGGGAGCTGTTGTTTCTGCCATTGTGTGTTCGCTTATTTTCGTATTTACACGCAGGAAACGTGGCGCAGTGACTTCCGGTGAAGCGGAGAAGGCGTTGCAGTCGACATCGGAATAACAGGTTGTTGAAACGGTACTTTTTCAACTGACCATAGTGCGTTCAAAAAGTGCAGAATACAAGGAAGGTGAGGCTTTTTGCGCAGAGAGTGTATCCGAAAAACATACTCGACCGGAGCAAAAAGAGAGCCTGACGCTGTAAATGGTACTTTTTCAACGCACTGATGGGGCTGTATTATGCCAAATACCCTTACCTTACAAGAACAAAACCTTGCGCAGTTAATGCGAGAAAATCCCATGTTGTTGGGGCTGTGGTGCGATTTTTACACTCGCTTTGCCCTCAGCATGGCGCAAAGGGTCGGCAATACAGAGAATTTCGACAGCACTAACTTTTTTGCGAGTCTGGGCACGGCATTGCAAGCGCACAATGCGCCTCTACTTTTGGCACATACACAAACCTTAACATCGCTTGCGGGTGCGTGGCAATTTACCCCCTTGCAGGCTGTGCAGCAAGTGGCACTTCTGCCCATGGATGCCGTATTGCGTATTTGTCTCTTTGCTGCCTTATCCATACATTACAAAACATTATCAAAGATTATCATTAAGAAGCATGTTTTGTCGCTGCTTGAATGTGTTGGGCAAGAAGCTTGGCACTTTGGTCTTAGAAAAGCCATGCTATATAAGGGAGATGCACTGGAGCCACATTTTCACATCAAGGGTGATGTGTCGACGCAGCTGGCGCATACTTGTGCTTGCGTCTTGGACTTTTGTCTTTCCATTGTACCAAAGCCCCTAGCGGCGCATCCGGAATTTGTGGCCTTAGGTTATGACAGACGCCCTTGCCCTGCCTTGAATGATGTCCAAAGTCGTGCCTTGCAGAGCATACTTTGTCGCATTGCTCGAAACGATGTACCAACGCCTTGGAAGGAGCTTTTTTGATGGATTCATCGATTGTTATGGAAAAATTTATGGTTAAAGACGCAAGCTTCAACGTTCCCGAAGGCGTGGGTATTGTGCCGCATGGCGTATATACCGAACTTGTGGCCGCCAACGAGCTAATGGCAAATGCCATAAAACGTGCTAAAATCATTGAAGAACAGGCACAGATACGCTATGAAGAAGAGCAGGCTCGAGGTTATGAAGAAGGAATTCAAGAAGGCAAGCTGATTATTTCGGAACAAATTATGGATTTGGTGACGGAAAGACTGAATTTTTTAGAAAATATCGAAACGTCCACCGTGGATTTGGTCATGGCCTCCCTTGTTAAAATTTTAGACGAAATGCCGCCGCAAGAAAGGGTGCTCAGTGCCGTCAAGCGTGCCATTGCCTATGTGCGCAATCAAAAAAAAGTGACGCTGCGCATAAGCCCCGAAGACGATGTCTATGTGCAATCAGCCCTTGAGCAGTTGAAAATGGCCTATCCGTCCATCGATATTTTGGATGTGTACCCCGATAAACGCTTAAAAAGCGGTGACTGCGTGCTTGAAAGTGAATTGGGGGTGATGGATGCCGGCCTCAAGACGCAGCTGCAAAATATTGAACGTGCTTTTATGAAAAACTTAAGCCCCAAAAGTAACCATGAATAAAGACCTCTGCACAATTATTTCTTATATAGCTTTATGTGCAAAGTATGATTTTGTCTCTGCACACAAAAAAAGAGTGTGCAAAGGTAAGGGCACGAAAATCAATCACTTAACGGCGAAGCAAAGCTCCGCCTATTCTTGATTT
>CAYJHK010000275.1:0-3121 GCA_964369515.1 uncultured Desulfovibrionaceae bacterium | reverse complement strand
GTCATTGCGAGGAGCGAAGCTTTGATGCAATCCATGCCTTTTTGAATTGTGCAGACATCTTATATATAGCAATTCCACTTGGAATTGTTATGTCGACTGCGAAAGCAGGCGACCGCCGCTGAGGCGTAAGTGCAATTTACTTGCACGTTTAACGCCGAATCGAGGCGTGCCTTTAAGAGCTTAACATTACAAATGTTAAGCGGAACTGCTATAATAAGTTACTTCATAGAAAAGGTGTTTAACCATGAGAATTTTTATTCGTTCCGTTTATTTGGCTATGTTTCTTGTTGTTTCCTTAACATGCGCACATATGACCCTTCCGGCTTTAGCCCATGCTAAGGATGCAGCGTTGGAAATAGAAAATACCACAGCTTTTAGCATAGATATCGCCCTCGTTTACATGAAGGATAAACGCTCCAAGCCCGTTAATAGGGGGTGGTATGTGGTTAATCCTCGTTCAAAAACCACCATTACGCTGAATACAGATAGGGAAAAGATTTTCTGGTATGCCAAAAGCGATGCCGGTTGGTATTGGGGTGGCGATAACAGTAATAAAGAAGATGCCACTTTTGATATTTATGAGGATGCCTACAGTGTGCAGGCCGGTAAGAAAATCGAGGGGAAAGAGGCTGTGGCGGTACGCTTTAAGTCCATTGCCAGACAAAAGGACTCATTTCACTTAAAGCTCGTCGATTAATAAAGATTATTATAATTTGTGGCAATTGCCTTAACTCAGGCTTTAGCTTGGATTTTTCTTTTAATTCAAAGTTATTATGGGCGCAGTAAAACAATCTAGAATGAAATCAGTATGGATTGCTTCGTCGCAGGCTCCTCGCAATGACGTTTTTGCTTGCGTAGCGTCTTTTTGTTGACTGAAGGCAATAGCCACATTATAATTTATACTACAATTAGCTTTCGCTGGCGGTTTTAATTTTTATCCTGCGCTTTGCAGGACGCAGCAGATGGAGCTTTTTCAACGGACTGCTATGGTAAAGCTCAAGAGTATTCCCAAACAGCTTAGTTATGTGCTCGGCGGACAGTGGACACGGGACGTCATTTGGACGGTGTTTACCATTATCCTTGCACGTACCAGTGCCGACATGCTCGGACAGATAATGCTGGCTTTGTCCTTTGGCTACATCGTGCGCCAAGTGGCCGATGTCGGTCTCAATCATTTTCTCATATCTTCCTTTGCTCGGCGTGAAAGCCGCCCACGTCAATTACTGAGCGAAATCACTTGGCTTAAGCTTTGCTTGCTCTGCATTGCCTTGGTGCTTACGTGGCTTTTTACGCTGTGGCAAGATTACAGCTTTGAACTACGTGTAACGGTCATGGCCATTGCCGGCGGTCTTGGGCTTGAAGCGGTGGTGAATTCTTTTTTTGCACTTTGCCAAGCTCGAGGGCGGCAAGATGTGGAGATGCGCATTCGCATTCCCTCAAGTCTTGTGGGCATAGGCTTTGGTATTATGCTTACCTTGCTCAATGCGCCGGTGATCTATATTGCGCTTTATAAGCCCCTAGAATCCTTACTTCTTATTGCCATATCCATCAAGGCCCTTCGGCGCAACCCACTTTGTCGGTTGAATATGGATGTTTTGCGCCACATCGGCTTGCAGTGGAAAAAGGGACTTATTTTTACAGCTATTTCCGCCTGCGCCATTTTTTATAACAAACTGAATGTATTTTTCTTAAAAAAAAATGGGGGCGATGCGGCTGTTGGTGCTTACAGCGTTGCTTGGGAGGTGGTGGACGGTCTTTCCATTTTGATTTCATCGGCACTCTTGGCCAAGGTGGTGTATCCGGAGCTGGCCAGACTTTGGGACAGCGATAAAGCTGCCTTTCAAAAGCTAGCCGGACAGACCACACGCTCACTTTGGGCTGCTTGTATGCCATTAATATATATAATTTGTGTGGAAAGTGATCGTATTTTGGGATTTGTATATGGCGAGCAGTATGCCATGGCCAGCACGGCACAGCGAATTTTAACTCCTTGTATTGCCACGGCTTTTTTACATAATTTGGCCGCATATGCCATGATGAGTATGCGCAAACAGAAGCTTTTATTAGTATTTTACTCTACCGGCTTGCTGGTAAATATTGTGCTGTGCGCTGTGTTGACGGCGTGGATGCCCTTGGAGGGAGCTGCCCTTGCCATAACACTTACTAAATTGTGGGTGGCTCTCGGTACGGTGACCTATTTTCAATACGTTGCAAAGCCCATGCAACTGTATGAATGGGCATTGGTACTCTTGGTGCCGCTTGCTTCCTTTGGACTTTGGTGGTTTTTATCGCCATATGCGCATAGATTAATTGCGGAATTAGTGGGACTTGCACCTCTTTTAATACTTTTATGGTATTGGCGTCCTCCGCCGCCTTTTGAAAAAACGGGAGAAAGCGTATGAAAATAATTTTGCGTATGTGCCTCATTATGCTGACGGTTGTATTGTTTGCATGTGGGGATGATTCTGGTTCAAGTAATGTGGCGCAGGAAATATTGAATAATAATGCGAGCTTTAAGGCTACACTCACTCCTGATTTTACCTTTGCTTCCTTCCAGCGTTTTTGGCATAGGGCGGCAGACCATCGTGTGACCTTGGAAAATGCTAAAGAATCGCCCAATGGATATATGGTTGACTTTGGGCAGGGGGTGACGCTGCATATCTTTGTGCATGATACCATGATTAGCGGTGTTCGGGTGGAGTATATAGCATTAGACTCTAATTTTTCCGGTGGTTTACAATTTAAACGCATTGTTGACCATATGCTCCTTGTGGGGACATTTTTTTGGAAAAAGGAAATCAGGGCGCAGCTCATTCAGCATTTTTCTCCCATAAGTCAAGCTAAAAAGGAATTTATGTATAAACGTTCATATTTTATGCGCACCTATAGTGAGCCACTTTGGACGTTTGACCTGTTTTTTGTGGATGAAGGTGAAGAGGTACGCATGGCACCCGGTGCGTAAAAAGATTGATGGAAATGCTGGTTAAATAGTATAAATTAAGACCTCATACATGGATTGTGCAGACATCTTAAATTAGCTTATTGTATTGATTAACATACTAAAATTAAGAGCTCTGCACAATTCAAAAAGGCATGGATTGCTTCGTCGCTTCGCTCCTCG
>CAYJHK010000274.1:0-3132 GCA_964369515.1 uncultured Desulfovibrionaceae bacterium | reverse complement strand
CCTTTTTCCAAAAAGGTCCCTCCCCCAAGAAAATTTTTACAAAATTAGAATGACGTGTTTTTGTACCGGATAAGCATGAAAAAAGCTAAAACTTTCTGAGCCAGAAGAAAGCCAATGTCGCTGCGCCGGCAAGTGCGGTAACGGCAGCAACGCAGCCGAGGATAAGTAAGGTTATGTCGTAATGGGTGATAGTGGTATTGAATGACAGATCGACGAGGAGTAGGGCGGCTACGGTGCAGGTATGGGCGATGGTTGCCGGCAGGATATGTCCGGTGAGTTTTACGCCCATATAGCCGATGAGCAAGCAGAAGATGCCGCAGAGCAACATACGCAAGGCGAGGATTTTGTCGAGTAAGGCAACGGACATTTTTTGTGTAAGATTTGCTTGGTCCATGGCGCTACTTGCGTAGAAGTGCAGTGCGGTGTAGAAGATGGCGCAGATGACGAAGAGGATGACAGTGGGTGTCCACAGGTAGAGGCTGGCGTATTGAAAGAAGCGTTTGAGCACAGAAATTCTCTTATTGTCTGATGGTTGATTGTGAGAGGGATTTGAGGAAATCTTGGTAGACGAGTTGCAGGCCGTCTTGGAGCGAGATGCTTGGTGTGAAGCCGAGGGTTTGTAGCTTGGAAACATCAAGCACTTTACGTTTGGTGCCGTCGGGTTTTGAGTTGTCGAGGAGGATGTTTCCGGTATAACCCACGGTTTTAGCTATTAATTCTGCAAGCTCAAGAATGCTAATATCTTCGCCGCAGCCGACGTTGATGTGTTCTGTACCGATATATTTTTCCATGAGTAACAAGCAGGCGGCAGCGAGGTCGTCCACATGCAAAAATTCACGCCGCGGCGTTCCGGTTCCCCAAATCCAGACGTTGGGTGTGTCGCTTATTTTTGCGTTATGAAAGCGAGATATGAGCGCAGGGATGACGTGCGAGTTTTCTGCGTGGTAGTTATCGCCGGGGCCGTAAAGGTTGGTTGGCATGGCACTTATGGCGGTGAAGCCGTATTGCTTGGCGTAGGCGGCGCACATTTCTATGCCGGCTATCTTGGCCAGTGCATAGGCTTTGTTGGTGTTTTCAAGGGGGCCGCTGAGCAGGTATTCTTCCTTGATGGGTTGTGGGCAATCTCGCGGATAGATGCAAGATGAGCCGAGAAAGAGCAGCTTTGCGCAGTGGTTTTTCCATGCGGCGTGGATGATGCCATTTTGCATTTGCAGGTTTTCGTAGATAAAGCTAGCCGGATAGGTATTATTGGCGTGGATACCGCCAACTTTTGCGGCGCACATGAAGACGTACTGCGGTTTGTGCTTGGCAAACATGTTTTCGACGGCTTTTGTGTCGCATAAATCAAGCTCTTGGCGTGTGAAGGTCAGGATATTTTCATAGCCGGCACCAAGCAGGGCACGAACCATGGCACTGCCCACAAGGCCACGATGCCCTGAAACATATATAAGCGATTGTTTTTGCATTATTTTGTTTCCAAGTTAACGTCTCTTCCATACGTGTCTTCAAAACGTTCAATATCATCTTCGCCAAGGTAAGCACCCGATTGTATTTCAATGAGCACTAAGGGGATAATGCCGGGATTTTTGAGCCTGTGCTTTGCGCCTTGGGCAATGTAGGTCGATTGATTTTCCGAAAGCAAGAACGTTTTGTCTTCGTTGGTGATTTGTGCTGTTCCGCTGACAACTATCCAGTGTTCGGCACGGTGGTAATGGCGCTGAAGCGAAAGTTGCTCACCGGGGCGCACCACAATGCGTTTGACTTGAAAACGATCGGATTGGGCGAGGCTTTCGTAATGTCCCCATGGGCGGAATACTCTCTGATGTAAAAGAGCCTCGTTACGTCCTTGCGCTTTCAGTCCCATGGCTATGCTGCGCACGTCCTGAGCATAACTCCGTTTGGCGACCAGCACGGCATCGCCGGTTTCGATGACAACGATATCTTCAATGCCAAGGGTGGCCACAAGGCGTGCTTGGGCATGTACATAGCAATTGCGTGTTTTGAGCATGACGGTATCACCACGATGTACATTACCGAGGGCATCTTTATTGTGCTCATCAAGTTCGTAAAACGAATCCCATGAACCAAGGTCATTCCAGCGTACTTGCAGGGGAAGTACCGCAGCTTTAGCGGTGTGTTCCATGACTGCATAGTCAATGGACTGAGCAGGGCAAGCGGCAAAGGCGGAAGCGTTTGGGCGTATAAAATCTTTATCTTGCTGGCGTTGGCTCCACGCATGTTTACAAGTGTCGAGCATATCCGGCATAAATTTTTCCAGTTCATTGAGGAAGGCATCTGCCCTAAATAAGAACATGCCGCTGTTCCAAAGATAGCCGCCTTCTTCAAACATGATGCTTGCTGTTTCGTAATTCGGCTTTTCCACAAAGGTGCGCACATGGAAAATATCTTCGGCCAAAATAGCCTGTATGTCATGTTCTGTGTCCAGTGGTTCGCCTTTTTGGATGTAACCGTACCCTGTCTTGGGACTGTCAGGACTTATACCAAACGTTACGAGAAAACCTTGTTCTGCTGCGGCTAAGGACTTGTTGACGGCGGCAACCAGCGCATTGTCGGGATTCAAGGCGTGATCTGAGGGCAGAACCAAGAGGACGGCATCGGCATCGGCAGCCAGTGCGGCAAGGGCTGCCAGCGCAATGGCCGGTGCCGTGCCCTTGGCTTCGGGCTCTAAGATAATATTGGCGGCTCGGCTACCCGGAATATTCATATCCTGTAAGGTGCTGGCCACATAAAAACGATAATCTTCGTTGCAAAGAATAATGGGCGCACCAACGCTACGCTCGAAAGTTCTTTGTAGATGTTGTACACGCTCAAAGGTTTGAGCAAATAGCGTGGGAGTATTTTTATCGTAGGCAACAAATTGTTTGGGGCTTAAGGCTCGTGACATGGGCCATAAGCGTGTACCACTTCCACCGCAAAGTATAGCCGGATGCAGCATATTTCCTCACTTTTTATCATATATTCCTAGGTTCTGCGGCTAATGACAACCGTATAGTTGTTTCCTCTACTACATATTTAAACAGCTGTCAAATGGGATAAAGTGCTTGTGTTGTTGTTGTCGTACGTGATTCTAATTTTGTAAAAATTTTCTTGGGGGAGGGACCTTTTTGGAAA
>CAYJHK010000273.1:0-3136 GCA_964369515.1 uncultured Desulfovibrionaceae bacterium | reverse complement strand
TGGGGGAGGAGACCTTTTTCCAAAAAGGTCCCTCCCCCAAGAAAATTTTTACAAAATTAGAATCACGTGTACACTATGGATAGTGACCATGCGTAAACCTTGACAAACAACAAAATGTAGTTACATTATGACTAAGCACTATCACACCCCCCACGGTGTTTTTGAATGGGACGAAGCCAAAGCCAAGAGCAATCTCAAAAAGCACGGCATTAGCTTTGAAACCGCCGCCGCTTCATTTATGGATAGCAATGGCGTTCTTATGGAAGATATTTTACACAGCGATGATGAAGAGCGTTTTCACTGGATTGGTAGCGTTGATAATTCCATAATTTTATTGACTGTATTTGCAGAAAATGGCAGCACACGCATTATTTCAGCAAGGTATGCCAATAAACGAGAGGTAAAAATTTATGTCGCACAATGGATTTCCCCATTTTAATGTTAAGAATTTTGAAATTATGAGTGACGAGGAAATAACAGCAAGGGCTCTTTCTGACCCGGACGCACAACCCCTCACCGATGAACAACTGAAAGGCTTTGTTCGCTTGTCGGACATACCCGGCGAAACCTTCCGAGAGCGTTTACAAAACCTCAAAAAGCGCAAGCCCAAAAAGTCTCTCACAGTGCGCTATGACGCCGATGTGGTGGACTATTACCAAGCCAAGGGCAAAGGCTATCAGCAAGCCATGAATGATGCCTTGCGTGTGTGCATGGAAGCCGAGCAAGGGGCGTGATTTGTCAGCTAAAAACGAAACTATAAAACTTGAATTGGCGTGTGAAAAGTTTTTGGGGTCTTGGCGGTTAAAATATATGCTTATGACGGCAAATCTACGTTGAAATCCACTTTCTCAATGTTTTATAAAGCGTTTCGGGGTCTATGGGTTTGGTAATGTGATCGTTCATGCCTTGTGCAATGCTGGCATCCTTAGCTCCCTTCATGGCATGGGCAGACATGGCAATGATGGGTAGGTCTGCATACTTTTCTTGTCTACGAATTTTTCTTGTGGCGGTGTAACCATCCATCACCGGCATTTGAATATCCATAAGTACGGCATCGTAGTCATTTTGCTCAAGCATATTCAATGCTTCTTGTCCATCCCCTGCCACATGCACCGTGTAGCCGTTTGCCTGTAGTATTTCACGGGCAACGATTTGATTTATCTCATTGTCTTCAACAAGTAGCAAGTAAGTATCACGTATAGCTTCCATGGTACTGCTTTCTGCTTGCCGCTCTTGTTCTTCCTGCCAAAGAGAGTCGTTGTGCAGGGGAAATACGACGATAAAGGAAAAGGTTGTTCCCTTATTAATTTCACTTTCTACAAGGATATTACCGCCCATTAAATTGACGATGCGCTGAGAAATGGCAAGCCCAAGCCCGGTACCTCCATATTTTCGTGCGATGGAGTTGTCGGCTTGGGTAAAAGCTGAAAAAAGCTGTTTTACTTGTTCGTTTGATAAGCCGATACCGGTATCGCTGACAATAAAGGTGCAGTGCAGTTCTTCTTTTTCATAATGTATGGAACTTTCGACTTCGAGAAAGATTTTTCCACCTGAATCGGTAAATTTGATGGCATTGCTTACAAGGTTAAAAATTACTTGTTTTAAGCGCAAGGCATCTCCGATGATGAAAGTTTCATTGTGCTCACTGCAAGATACGTCTAAAACCAAGCCTTTTTCAGAGCAGGTATGACCATATAAATCCGCAACATCTCGCCCAATGCCTTGCAAGGTAAACGGATGTTTTTCCATTTCCAGTTTTCCGGCTTCAATTTTGGAGAAATCCAAAATATCATTGATTATGCGAATAAGATTTTTTGATGAACTCAGTATTTTTGATACGTAATCTTTTTGTTGGTCTGTTAAACTTGTCAGGTGCAAAAGGTGCAAAAGTCCCAATATGCCGTTCATGGGGGTGCGGATTTCGTGGCTCATATTGGCTAAGAAGTCACCCATGGACTTGGCATTTTGTTCGGCGAATTCTTTGGCGCTTTGTAATTTTTGTTCATTCTCCGCATTGATGAGCTGCATTTTATTGTACTCACGCATATCTCTGAAATATGTAATCAGCCCAAGCTTACCTTGGTACGACGTTCTGATGGAAAAAATATCCACAGGGATTTCCTCGCCGGTGACAGTATGTACACAGAGCATACTGTCCTCCAATGTGCCTTGCTCATAAATCTTCTTGATTTGTTCGGCAACGATCTCGAGAGAATCACGCCCGTCCGGCTGATACTTGGGAAATATTTTGGGAAAGTTCAGCAGCGCATCTTCTTTTGATTTAAATCCGAAAAGCTTTACGCCCTCTAGATTAACGTGGATAAGTTTACCCGTATCACTCCAAAAATGTATACCCAGAGGCATTGAATCAATCATAAGTGTTTGAAGAAGTTCGATTTCACTCAACTCGTTATTTTCGACGACTTTAGGTAGTTGAAGGGGGCTTTTGTGCGTATGCAATTGCATAACATAAATAACCTCATTATCGTGATTGATGGTTGTAATAATGTAGTTTACAGATTTACTTTCGCCAACCTGCACATAGTGATCCCATGAAAATTCTGCAATTCCCTTTTGCAGAGCTTTTTTCATGGCAAAATTCAATATTTTTAAGATACTATTTGGATTGCTTGGAAATGGAGATTGGGAATGTGTGGCGTCTGCGTGCCACTGCCTTTGGCAGTCAAATATGCTTACTACCTTGAAAAAATGGAGAAAACTGTCGGAACAATACAAGAACTGATGCGCATCGGAGAGGCAACAGATAGGGATGGGGCTAGAGGCATATAGATTTTTTAAAAAATCATATTTATTATGAGGATTTTGAGTAAAGTTTACCATAATACTCCCGATATCGCAGAGATTAATTTCATTTGCCCATATAGCGAAAAAGATAATTAAGTCGACATTTCCACTACGTTCACTGCTACATATTGCCTAATTTGTCAAGGATAAATTTTTCGGTAAAATTTTCCGCAAATAATGTCTGAAAAATACTTGTAGGCGCAGTTTATGGCATTGCATTTTGAGAAATTTGATATTATATGAGCAGTAGCACTTTTCATGATACCTAGGGAGACAACCACGTGATTCTAATTTGCGATATTTTTTGTGGGGGGAACTTTTGCTTGCGCCA
>CAYJHK010000272.1:0-3139 GCA_964369515.1 uncultured Desulfovibrionaceae bacterium | reverse complement strand
TTTCCTTCCCCCCAGACCCCCCATCCTTTCCCAAAACGCGCCCACTGCTCATCCCTATCGGGATGAGCCAGCAAAATCAAAGTATGGTGGAAATTATTGGAAAATAAGCATAATTTTAATTTTATTGAGTAAAGGCAATAGCCACATTTTACAAAATTAGAATCACGTGCCCCCAATATCCTCAAAACGCTATAAAGAGCTCTTCATAATTCAAAAAGGCATGGATTGCTTCGTCTTAAGAATTTCGCAATAACTTGATTTTATAACGAAAGTCATTGAGAGCGAAGCGAAGTAATCATGTATTTCGGCTATTCCGGGAATTGCGCATAGGTTTCTATGTGGATTGTTACTGCATGGATTTTGTTAAGCAAAGAAATCCCAAATGTATTTTAAAGCAGTGAACCCCATGGCAAAAGTCAAGAGTGCCTTAATGAAAGTGGCTGATACAAAGCGTTGACAGCGTGCACCAAGATACATACCACCTGCGCCGCCAATGCCAAAAAGTAGACCCAAGAGCCAGTCTGGCGAAACGCTCAGCGCAGGAAAGAGCGGGCTTATGGCTTCATAAAAAAGTACTGCTGCAACGGAGGTGACCAGTGTGCCCATAAGCGTTGCGCCGGCAACAATATAGATGGGCAGCTTGAAGAAAGTGACAAAAAAAGGGGCAATAATCGCACCGCCGCCAATGCCGTAAATGCCACCCACGATACCCACAGTAAAACTTAAGCCAAGCACACCAAGGCAAGGAATCGTATATTCTTGATGCCTATAGCTGAAAGCGAGCTTACGCAGGCTGAAGGAGTGAACTGTTACCCTATCTTGCCCATCACTTTGAGGAGCCCCTTCAAGCTGTGAAACTTCATTTTTTTCCGCTGCTTGCTTTGTCTTATATGAAGCACTTTGCATGTTTTTGCGCATATCCATAAAAAGCTTTACGCCAATATAAAGCAAGACAAGTGCCACAAAAAGCTTGAAGTGCCTAGGGTCTGGCAGGTACATAATGCGAATAAGTGCGCCTAAAAAAACACCGGGCAGCGTTCCAATGACTACCAAATATACCAGCGGCCAGATGAGCCTGCCCTCTCGCCAATAGCGATAGACTCCGCTGGGAATGGCTATAATATTAAAGAGTTGATTGGTTGCGCTTACCGATGGATTTGTATATCCCAAAAAAGACATTTGAAAAGGCAAAAGCATGAATGCGCCGGAAATTCCGCCCATGGAAGCAAAAAAAGATATGCCAAAGGCTACTAGGGGCGGCAAGAACGGTTGTACTTCAATTTCAGCAATGGGAAAAAACATACATCCTCCCTCAAAGTTGAACGTAGAATAAAGGAAAAAATGATTAAATCAAAAAAATGGATTGCTTCCCTTCATTCGTAACGACTTTCACTATAGCATCAAGCTATTGAGAGGAGCCTCGCAACGAAACAATCCACGCTGACTGCTTTCCGGACTGTTTCGCTGCGATGGCAATGATTTGAACAAAAAGAATAAATCAAACCAAAACCTGAGTTAAGGTAATAGCCACATAAAAATTAAATAGCATATCCTTTGCAACGTTTGTGACAAAAAGTCTGTTATAGATCTTGACGTGTATCGATGATGCGTTTTGCCTTACCTTCGCTTCTTTCGATGGAATGAGGTTCCACCAAACTCACCCGAACAGAAATGCCCAAAAATTCCTTGATGGTTTTCTCAATCTTACTCTTGGTTTTTTGCAACTGACCAATGGCATCGGGGAAGGTCATACCGGCAGGCTCCACACGGATTTCCACATTATCAAGATTATTTGTGCGGGTTACATGTATTTGATATTGTGGAGCAATGTCTTTGCATTCCATCAATATGGATTCAATTTGTTGTGGGAATACATTCACGCCACGAATGATGAGCATATCATCGCTGCGACCACGAATGCGCCCAATACGTGCGTGGGTACGACCGCAACGGCAAGGCGTATAATCAAGCGTGCACAAATCACGGGTGCGATAGCGTAAAAGCGGAATGCCTTCCTTGGTGAGCGTGGTAATGACGAGCTCGCCTTCTACACCTTCCGGCAGATTGCGACCGCTGACCGGATCGATAATCTCTGGTAGGAAGTGATCTTCAAATATATGCATACCGCATTTTGCCTCAACGCATTCCATGGCCACGCCGGGCCCCATAATCTCGGAAAGACCATAAATATTGAGTGCTTGTATGCCCATCTTTTGCTCTATACTCACACGCATATTTTCTGTCCAAGGTTCTGCCCCAAATACGCCGATGCGCAATGGCAGGGTTCGAAAATCAATGCCCAAGGACTCGGCGGCTTCGCACATATGCAGGGCGTAGGACGGCGTGCAACAAAGCACTGTGGAAGCAAAATCTTTCAGCAAATGAACTTGGCGTTTTGTTCCGCCGCCGGAAGCAGGCACGGCCGTTGCCCCAAGTCGCTCAACGCCATAATGCATACCAAGTCCACCGGTAAAAAGTCCGTAACCATAGGCTACATGCACAAAATCCTGCGCATTTGCACCCGTACAGGCAAGACTGCGTGCGGCAAGCTCCGCCCAATTTTCAAGGTCACGCTTAGTGTAACCGACTACTGTGGCCTTGCCCGTGGTTCCGCTGGAAGCATGAATACGCACAATATTATCACGGGGTATGGCAAAAAGACCATAGGGGTAATGATTGCGTAGGTCTTGCTTTTCCGTAAAAGGAAGGTGAGCCAAATCACGCAATGAGGTGACATCAGCCGGAGTCATATTCAACTCTTCAAAGCGTTTACGATAAAAGGGAACGTTGGCGTGCAGACGGCGGCACAGGTTTTGAAGACGCTGAAGCTGTAAAGCCTCGATGTCCTCCCTTGGCATGGTTTCTTTATCAATATTGAAGATCATGAGTTAACTCCTCGTGCATGGTATTTGGAAAGGCTATCTGGTCAGCCTTTGCTTAAGAAGTATTGCCGTATTTTATAGCCAAGGTCAAGGCTAGAATACAGCAAGTGCGTTGAAAAAGTACCATCTACTGCGTCAAAATTTCAAACGCAAACTGCTCATGTATGTGTGTATACAGATCGCACCTTGCGTTTGAATTTTTCCTTGTATTTGGTATTTTTTGAACGCACTGTTCCACGGTGGTTGTTGAAAGAGTA
>CAYJHK010000271.1:0-3163 GCA_964369515.1 uncultured Desulfovibrionaceae bacterium | reverse complement strand
AAGATTTCTCTGTCGGGATATGAAAGTAGAGAGTGTTTCGCCAAATCTTTTTGAGGAAACAGATTGTTAGCTAAAAAAACAGCAGAAAAATCATTACAGGCAAAATCACTATGTTAAGAAATATTTTCAGAAAAAGCAAAGCTATAGAGATAATGCGCAGATGTTTTCATGTGGCTGCACCCAAAACCATGCTGGCAGTACTTATTCTAAGTTATGCCACGCATACATGCGCACAAAATCTACGCATATGTATTGTTAATGATAATATCCCCTATAGTTTTAAAGAACAAGGGCTGTGGCAAGGTTTTGACGTGGAAGTTTTTAATAAGCTGAATTTGCCCAATAAATACGAGATGGTCGAGGCTGAATTTGCCGTTGCTCTGGCCATGCTCGAGCAAAATAAGTGCAATATGCTCTTGCCAAGCATTAAGGTTACCGATAATATTAAGGAACGATTTCTGGTGTCGGCACCGCATCTAGTCTCCAATTTACGAGCCTTGGTGCTGAAAGACAGCCCTTTGGAAAATAAAAGTGACCTTGAAGGCGGCATTGTTGGCGTGTTGAAGGGGGATACCGCCGAAGCTTATGCTTTGTTGGAATTTACCGGCGCCACCATTATTGCCCTCTACGAAGAAGAAGAGCTGGTACAACTATTGCTTGACGGCGAAATTGAAAGCATCTTGGGCAATGTTACCCTGTTGCGAAAATTACAAAAACAAAATGCATCCTTGGAATTGCTCAAACCTGTCTTGAAAAATGAGCAATTCGCCTTCATTTTCCCTAAAAATGAAGAAACATTAAGAAATCAAGTGAACGCACAAGTGAAAGCTTTACAAAATAATGGTGCCATGTCACAACTTTATGAGAAATGGTTCAATTAATTTACGTCAAAACATCTTAAGCTAACGAGCATACTTCATCAATAGTAGATTTTATAGTTTCATCAATATTTAAAATGATTAGAAACAATCTACTTTCCGAATATTTACGAAGATATGCTTAGAGCATATTTGGAGCAAATACCATGCCTAAACATCTTTTTATCCTTATTTGTGTGATTTTCAGCTTTTTATTGTACAGCCCTTCCCATGCTGCCACACCGCTTTTACAAGAAGGCAAGACATCCATTTACCAGCGCATTATCACCCATCCAAGCGCAAATATTGTACTAAAACCAAGTGCAACTGCCGACGTGCTTCAAAACAATGTGAAGCCCTTCACTGTTTTTTATGTCTATGGCCGACAAGACGGCTTTGTGCAAGTGGGGCCGCTTGGTTCAAGACCGCTTGGCTGGATTAAACAGGAAAAAACCACCGATTGGAATCAATCGCTTACCCTGCTGTTAACAGAACGCAGCACACGCAACCCTCTGCTTTTTTTCAATTCGGAACAGGCGCTTAAGGACGTTTGCCAAGCTCCCGACATGGAAATGCGCCTCCAAAATCTGCAAAAAGCTGTTGCCGGAAAAAACAGCTTGCTTTTGCAAAACTCCGCAATCATAGCCGCAGAAAGCAGTGAAACTCAAGGTTCTGTTGCCGCAAACCGTTTTTACCTTATGCCCATCCTTGCCATGAACGATCCCTTTGTGGGCGTAAAGTTTTTAAAGGTAGCCTCCATTGATCCCGGAAAAACGCAAGCAGATGAATCTATGCAAGAAAAATCAGGAAATGACGCCTCCTTACAACCTCGTATGGCCATTGCCTTTGTCATCGACACCACCATTTCCATGAAGCCCTACATTGATCAAAGCTTAAATGTGGTGCGCAGCGTTTATGACCAGCTGGAAAATTCCGATCTGAATGATGATGTGGCTTTTGGCGTTGTCACCTTTCGCAGCAATCCTGCCGCAAGCCCCGGCACCGAGTACGAAAGCCAAGTGGTCAGCGATTTAACTACCGCAAAAAACAGAGATTTTCTTGAAACTAATCTGGCAAAAGTACGTGAAGCCACCAAGTCTACACACACATTTAGAGAAAACTCCCCATCGGGCATAAAAATGGCACTGGACGCTTTAAGCTGGGAAGATTATCCCACTCGCTTGATTATTTTAATCACCGATGCCGGGCCCTTACATTCAACCGATCCCTACTCCACCATAAAAATGGATATGCCGGAACTTGCCGATTATGCTCGCTCCAAGGGCGTGCGCATTTCTGCTTTGCATATCAAATCACCCACAGGTAAGGACGACCACGCCAAGGCTGCCGTCGATTACAAAACATTGACAAAAAATGCAGATTACTCCATATATTTACCCATTGAAGCCCAAACTCAAGCCCAAGGCGCAAAGGAATTTAAGGAAGTTTCCCTTGCCCTCACCGAAGGTGTGGTGGATATGGTGCGCATGACGCTTGACGGAAAGCTCATTACTAAGCCGGATAGTGCTTCCCTATCCCCTTCAGCCAGTGCAAAGGACAGAGCAAAAAATCTTGCCGGTAATATTGGCTATGCCATGCAACTTGACTATCTTGGACGAGTGAACGAAGTGCGTGCGCCGGAAGTTGTGGATTCGTGGATTGCCGATATGGACTTACAAAAACTTGCCCGTGGCAACTATTCGGCCACGGTGGAAGTGGCGGTACTGCTCACCAAAAATCAATTAAACGACTTGAGTAACCAGCTGAAAATCATTATCGACAACGCAGAACGCACAAAAAGAACGGATGCAAAGGACTTTTTCCAAGGCATCCTTTCCGCTTCAACCCGTGCGGCTCGTGATCCCAACAGCCCCATGCCGGAAGGGAAAAATCTCTCGCAAATGGGCGTACTCGGCGAATTTTTAGACGGTCTGCCCTATAAAAGCGACATCATGCTTTTGCGTGAAGATGACTGGTATCGCATGAGCATTGGGCAGCAAACCACCTTTATTAACAGACTGAAATCCCGCCTTGCTCGCTATGAAGAATATGATAAAGATAGTAGCCATTGGGAAAGCTTTGGGGCGACCAACCCCGGTGATTGGATGTATAGGGTTCCGCTCACCATGCTCCCCTGACAGTGCGTTGAAAAAGTATCATTTGCTGCGAGCTTGTGTTGCGAGGAACGAGCGAGCAAGCGTTATCTGGTAATCTTGTTTTTTGCTACGGTTATGTCACGAGATTCCGAATGTGTTAAGGAAACACTGATTAATTATTTTCTTGAGGGGGGAAGGGGAACTTTTGCC
>CAYJHK010000270.1:0-3171 GCA_964369515.1 uncultured Desulfovibrionaceae bacterium | reverse complement strand
GATGAAGACACCAAAAGCGCACAAAAGTAAAAAGTTAGCAGTTGCAGTTGCTGCTAATAATTACTATTAATACATTCAGAATCACGTGGGGGGTTTGGGGGAGGAGACCTTTTTCCAAAAAGGTCCCTCCCCCAAGAAAAATAATAACAATTAACAACTTACATTTACGCTATATCCCAGATTGCGCCCCCACCCGGCACATCACGCAAGGTCACCCCGAGGTCTTCCAAAGTATCACGCAGGGCATCGGAAGTGGCGAAATCTTTATTATTGCGAGCCTCTTGGCGTTTGAGCATAAGGCTTTCAATATGCTTGATATCAATATTTTGTCGTTGTGCCTGTGTATTTCTAAGCTCCGTGAGAAATTGTGTGGGATTTTGATGGAAAAGTCCAAGAACATTTCCCCAAGCTATTAAAATTTCATGTATTTTTTGTAAGAAGCCGACAAGTTCCACGCTTGATTTTATTGTTTTATCCTCCATAGCTCTGTTGCCAAGGCGCACGAGAGCAAATATATGCCCAAGAGCTGCGGCGCAGTTGCAGTCATCTTCCATGGCTGCCGAAATCTCCGCTTCAAGGCTTTGCAATTCTTGGGTATATTCGTCCGGAAGGACTTTCTTTTTTTCATTTTTACCGGCAAGGATTGCTTGTATTCCTTGCAGGCAGGAATAGACACGTTTAAGAGCACGTTCGGCTTCTTCCATGCTTTGTTCGGAAAAATCGATGGGGCTGCGATAATGTTTGCTGAGTAAGAAAAAGCGTAATGTCTCCGGCAGGTATTGCTCTAAAATATCACGAATGGTTTTGAAATTGCCAAGGGATTTAGCCATTTTCTCTGAATTTATTTGCACAAAGCCGTTGTGAATCCAAAAATTTGCCATTTCCTTGCAGGTGCAGGCTTCCGTTTGTGCTATTTCATTTTCGTGGTGGGGGAAAATCAAATCTTGACCGCCGCCGTGAATATCGAGGGGCAAATATTTTTCGCTCATGGCTGAGCACTCAATGTGCCAACCGGGGCGACCGTTGCCCCATGGGCTTTCCCAAAAAGGTTCGTTGGGCTTGGCGCTTTTCCAAAGTGCAAAATCCAGAGGGTCTTCTTTTTCTTCGCCAATGGCCACCCGAGCACCGGCCAATAAATCGTCAAGACTGCGGCCGGAGAGTTTACCGTAGGGCGGATAGGCACGCACCCTGAAGTAGACATCGCCAGACGGGGTTGCATAGGCTTTGCCATCATCAATAAGTCGTTGGCATAGGCTTTGCATTTCTGCTATATATTCAGTGGCGCAAGGCTCTTCATCGGCTCGTGCAATGCCAAGTCTGTCCATATCTTCGTGGAATGCATGCATATATGTTTGTGCGACTTCTTTCCAGTCACGTCCTTCTTTGTTGGCACGATTGATGATTTTATCGTCTATATCGGTGAAATTGCGTACAAAGTTCACCTCCAGACCTTTATAGCGAAAGTAGCGTACAAGTACGTCAAAGACGAGCGCTGAGCGTGCGTGCCCTATATGGCAATAATCATAAGCGGTTATGCCGCAAACATATATATTGACCTTACCTGCATGTACGGGGGTGAACGTTTGTTTTTTTCTGCTAAGTGTATTGTAGATTAACATGAATTCTCCGGATAAAATGTGGTTTTATTGACTAGGATTTGATATGAAATAGCGGGATTTATTTGCGGGTGAACATGTCGATGCGATTTTTGTGTCTGCCGCCTTCAAAGGGGGTTTTGAGAAATATGTTCACAATGTTTATGGCTAAACCTGTGCCGAGCACTCGCTCCCCAAGGCAGAGTATATTGGCGTCATTGTGCGCACGGGTGGCGTGGGCATGAAATTCGTTGGTACACACTGCGGCACGGATGTGGTCATAGCGATTGGCCATGATGGACATGCCAATGCCGGTGCCGCAAATGAGTATGCCAAGGCTTTGTGGTTCGTTTTGCATGGCTTCGCAGAGTTTTTGGGCAAACTGCGGATAATCACAGCTATCCTGATTGTGCGTACCGTGGTCTTGAATTGTATAGCCTTGTGCGGTAAGATAGTCGGCTATGCTGTGTTTTAAATGAAAACCGGCGTGGTCACTTGCTATATGTATGGAAATTGACATGTGAGCCCCTTGCTTTATCGTATTACTTTTCTTAACACCATTTACTAGCCACTGACCACTAATCCTTCCCCAAATCTTCCAGCGGTGAAATGGGTGTGTTACGAGGTAAGATAAGTTTCAATTTGACACCTGTAAAGGTCTTGACGTCTTTTTCTCGTTCTTTTATGAGCAGTAGGGCTTTTTGTTTGGTTGCGCCATGGGTGATAATTATTCTAAAGGGTAGTTTTTGTTTGTTTTTATAGTTGAACTCCATATTCCAGCCATCATTGTCTTCGGCTTGCCAATAGTGTGGCAAACCTTTTGCGTCCAGCACCAAGGTACCGGCAAAGGCTGCGTTGCCAAGGATATAGGCTTCGGCATTTTTGGGCAGATCTGCAAGGATGTCTTTGGAGATGTTTGCTTGTTTTAAAGGAATGTTTTCGGCGTAAATTTCGCCAAAAACCTTGGCATTATGCCCGCTTATGAGCAAGGAAAGGTGAGCTAGCCCAAGGGGCATGGGTACGCCCACAGAAAATAGGGGTTTTTCTGTGCCGACATAGCGATAGGCACGTTTTTTTTGTGGCATAAAGACAACAAATTGGCGTGGTCCGTCATAAATTTTCGCACCGGTTACGCCAACACCTGCGCTCAAATCAAGGCGCATTTCTTTTTCATCGTTGCCCCATAATAGTCCGTTGACTCGATCTGTCTCGCCTTCTCTGCCGTAGCGCAAGGTTAATTGAGTGCGGAAAGGTTGCGTGGGGATGTCGTAGGATTGGAGGTATTTTTCCCAAAAAATCTCTCCGCTGGTCTTTTTGGGCTCCTTTTTGGGCGTTGTTTTTTCCACCGGTTCGGGGGCGGGCGGTGCAACGGGCGGTACAGTCTTGCCACAGGCGCAAAGCAAGAGGACAAGAAGAATTAAAAAGGCTTGTGTAATGGAAGTATTTTTTTGTCTTAACATGGTATTTCCTCAGTTTGAATTACATATAATCCCCTAGCTTTTTTCGAAGAAAAAAGCGTGTAAGCGCGTTTTGAGGGGGGTGTGGGGGGAACTTTTTGGCGCTAGCAAAAGTTCCC
>CAYJHK010000269.1:0-3175 GCA_964369515.1 uncultured Desulfovibrionaceae bacterium | reverse complement strand
ACACCCCCCTCAAAACGCGCTTATCGCTTTTTTCTTCGAAAAAAGCTTCATGGGGGGTTTATATGTAATTCCGCCTAGAATTGAGCTATTATAGCCATATTATTTACGAAGTAAATAATATGGTGCATGAAAAGTTTTTGGGGGTGGGGGTTTGGGGGAGGAGACCTTTTTCCAAAAAGGTCCCTTCCCCAAGAAAATTTTTACAAAATTAGAGTCACGTATACTATGATTTACCGATGTCTTTAACGCAATTGACTATAATTCAATTTTGCGGTACTTCATAGGCGGAAGAGCATACTTCATCAATAAGCCAATTAAATCGTTACAGTTATATTTCAGGTAATTAGAAAAAATTTATTTATGGAATTGTTATGAAGATGTGCTTAGCTTAAGGCTAACAACTTGCTTATAAATTAAGGTTTATCAGAAATTAATCAATGCAATAATTAAAGCGTTTTGAGGAAATAGGGGTAATTTTAAGGAAAAAATGCCATAATTTCCGAAATCAAGATAAACACAAAATTAAAAGAACAAAATATAAGGAAAATATCTTGAAAAACAACATATTGCGTACTGGGACGATCAAGACGCTGTGGTCTTTTTCTAAATCACTTGCCAAAGCACCGCTTTCTATGGGTATGCTTTGTCCCAGCAGCTCTTACCTAACAGAAAAACTTGCCAATCAAGTGGACAACCATATTATTTTTACCCTGCAAGAGCAAGTACTTATGGAGACGAACTCCCCTTCTTCCAAGAGTCGCCAAGCTCAAGGTTTTATCCTAGAGCTTGGGGCTGGAACAGGCGTGGTTACGCAAGCACTTCTTAAGCGTGGCATCCCATCCTCTCGAATACTCGTTTTTGAAACATGTCCATTGCAATGTGCTCTTTTACGGCAAAAATTTCCTCATATGCGCATAATACAAGACGATGCCGCACATATGGAAAAATATTTGCCGAAAAATGCCTATGTGGCATCCATAGTATCGTCGTTGCCCTTCGTATCCTTGCCGCAAGCTGTCAGTAATAAAATTATTTCTGCCATAAAATCTTTGCTTGGTGAAAGTCCTCTCATTCAATATACCTATTCACTTAATCAACGAACACTATTAGAAAAAAATGGTTTTGTGGTACGCAACAAGCACACGGTATGGTTTAATTTACCACCTGCAAGGGTGCTCAGTTATGCGATTCCCCAGTAAATTGCGGGATTTTTTTGGGCTATTTTAATGTGACTATTGCCTTTAGTTAGCAAAAAGACACTGCGTAAGCAAGAAAGTCATTGCGAGAAGCCTGCAACGAAGCAATCCATGCCGATTACTTTCCGGATTGCTTTGCTGCGCTCGTAATGACTTTAAATTAAAAGAAAAATTCAAGATAAAACCTGAGTTAAGGCAAAAGCCATTTTTTTTATTATTTTACCCATAAGGCTTCGTAGGCGTAGTATACTATAATCGTTTGTGTAATCCGCTTTTTTAAGTGTAGCCTCAGTATAGAGAAGTCCATGCAAAAACATTTATTTTGGCCTAAAAATGTCCATAAAAGCATACATGAAGCCCGCTGTATTGTGGTGAAAATCGGCTCGGCTGTGCTGACGGATGCCCATGGTTTGGCCGAAGACATTTTGGAAAATATTGTAAGCCAGTTGGCTTTTTTACAAAAATCTTCCGTTCAGCAAAAATCCTCACCATCACAGAAATCCCCACTTCAGAGCGCACGCAAGGTCATTCTTGTTTCTTCGGGTGCTGTGGCGGCAGGGCGTGCTGCCCTTGCGGAATTTGTGGAAAAATCTTCCTTGAATATCACGCATTGCCTTGCGGCTAAGCAGGCAGCTGCTGCTGTTGGGCAAAGCCGTCTTATGCAATATTATGATACGTGTTTTGCAAGACATCGTATAGGTACGGCGCAAGTGCTGCTCACCCGTGACGATGTGCGTTCACGGCAGCGTTTTCTCAATGCCCGCAATACCTTCACAAAATTACTTGATTGGGGCATAATCCCCGTGGTCAATGAAAACGATACCATTTCGGTGGAGGAATTAAAATTTGGTGACAATGATTGTCTTTCCAGCTTGCTTGTCAATGTGGTGGGGGCTGACCTTTGTATTAATCTCACCTCTGCGCCGGGAGTTTTGAGTGACGACCCGCAAAAGGTTCCGAGTGCGCCGGTTATACCCTATATAGAACGTATACATGAACTTGATATACAAGGACTTTGCGGTAAAAAAACCAGTGTGGGTACAGGAGGGATGCACTCAAAGCTGTTAGCGGCTCGACGTGTGGCTCAGCTTGGCGTTCCAACGCTTATTTTGCCGGGAAAAGAACACGATATCATTAAAAAAGTGTTCAATATGGCGGTTGATACAGATACGGAAACGGGCATAGATTCTTTTGGCGGCGTTACCGACGGCACAGCTGACATTAACACGAATACCAGCACCGCTCCTGAACATTTCGGGACATGGATTTGTGCTGACCAAACCGTCATTTCACGGCGTAAGTTTTGGCTTGCCTACCAATCGGAGCCTTCCGGCAGCATTCAAATTGATGCCGGCGCTCAAAATGCCCTTGAGAGTAAGGGGAGCAGCCTGTTACCGGGCGGAATTCATGCGGTGGAAGGTAATTTCCAGCAAGGGGCATTGGTACGCATTGTTTTGCAAGACGGTAAACACTTGGGAGTTGGCCTTTCCAATTATTCTGCCGCTGAAATTAAACGTATTATGGGCTTGAAAAGACATGAAGTGGCGGCAATTTTAGGCAATGCGCATTATCCGGAAGTTGTACATAGAGATAACCTTTTGCTCGATGCCGCTATTTAACAGTGCGTTGAAAAAGTACCATCTGCTGCGTCAGTTAAACAATACAAACTACTTATGTATGTCTGTATACACAGCGCACCTTGGATTGTTTAACTTCCTTGCATCTGGCACTTTTTGAACGCACTGTAGTTTAGTTGAAAAAGTACCATCTGCTGCGTCAGTTAAACAATACAAACTGCTTATGTATGTCTGTATACACAGCGCACCTTGGATTGTTTAACTTCCTTGCATCTGGCACTTTTTGAACGCACTGTAGTTTAGTTGAAAAAGTACCATCTGCTGCGTCAGTTAAACAATACAAACTGCTTATGTATGTCTGTATACACAGCGCACCTTGGATTGTTTAACTTCCTTGCATCT
>CAYJHK010000268.1:0-3180 GCA_964369515.1 uncultured Desulfovibrionaceae bacterium | reverse complement strand
TTACGAAGTAAATAATATGGCGTATGAAAAGTTTTTGGGGGTGGGGGTTTGGGGGCGGAGACCTTTTTCCAAAAAGGTCCCTCCCCCAAGAGAATTTTTACAAATAAAATTGCTTTACCAAGCACGATTTTTCCAAAAATCCGGACTAAAAAGGATTAATATTGCATATATTTCCAATCTTCCCACGAGCATGGCCATGCTGAGTACCCATTTTCCGAAGGGAGGGATATGCGCAAAATTATCCACCGGCCCAACACTGCCAAGACCCGGGCCAACGTTGGAAAGGCAGCTCAAGCTGGCTGTGAAGGCTGTTTCAAGGTCAAGTTTGCACAAGAGCAACAAGAGGGTGCAGAGGATGAGTAGGGCGATTAACAGTAAAAAATAGGCTACCACCGACATAATCACTGTGGTCGTAAGATTTTTTCCGTCCATTTTAAAAGGGCTCACCAAGCGTGGATGGATGAAGCGGAAGTTTTCAAGCGCAGCCAGTCGACATAAGATATGTACTCGCAGCATCTTAAGTCCGCCGGCCGTGGAACCGGCGCAGCCGCCCGTGAGTGTTAGGATGAGTAGGATACCAAGGGCAAATGTGGGCCATAGGGCATAGTTTTCGCTGGCAAATCCTGTGGTGGTGCATATGGAAATGACTTGAAAGCTGACAGTGCGTAACAGTGCTTCAAATTCTGCAAAGTTTTGCACCGAATAGACTTGAAATGCCCATAAAGTGGCAGTAATGGCAAGGATACTCAGTAAGAGGACATAAAAATAGGTGCGGCATTCGTTATTCTTGAAAAAGCAGAGAAAATCTTTGCGTAAGAAGTGTAAATGCAAGGTGAAGTTGATCCCACAAATAAACATAAAAAATATAATTGTCCATTGAATAAAAGGGCTTGGAAAGGCAGCAAGGGAGGCATTGCGTGTGGAAAATCCTCCCGTTGCCACAGTTGCAAAACTGTGATTTACAGCATCAAACATATCCATACCGCCGGCCAAGAGTAGGGCAATGAGGGCTATGGTCAAGGCAAGGTAGATTTTCCACATCAGACTTGCCGTATCCCGTAATCGTGGGGTGAACCTGTCCGGCATATGTCCTGAAACTTCAGCCTTATACAGCTGCATACCGCCAACGCCGAGCAGTGAAAAAAGTGCCAATGATAGTAATACAATACCCATGCCGCCAATCCAATGCGTCAGTGAACGCCACAATAAGAGACTTTTGGGGAATATTTCCACATCCTTTAAGATACTTGAACCGGTGGTGGTGAAGCCGGACACGCTTTCAAAGAAGGCATCTGTAAAATGCAATTCACCGCTGAACATAAAGGGAAATGCGCCGGCAATGCTGATGACAATCCAGCAAAGCCCCACGGCAGCAAAGGCTTTTTGCTGGCTAAATACTGCTTTCCGCTTAAAATACGCAGGCATACATAGGAGTGCGCACGCAAATGTGAGGCCGGTGGCAATCCATATGCCTTGCGTTGCACCGTCTGCATACCAATAGGAAACGCCAAGAATGCTCAACATACACAGTGCCATGCAAGTCAGCAATAAGCCAATAATAAAGATGATATTTGCCATATACGCTCACACGAGGATTTTTTCCACTTTTGCGATTTCGTCACGCAGTGCCAGCAGAAGAATGCCGTCACCTTTTTCAATAATCGTATGTCCCTTGGGGATGGAGGCCTCATCGCCACGCATGACCGCAAGGGCGAGCACTCCCTTGGGTAGCCCAAGGGCATAGACAGCCTTGCCGCAGAGCATGGAGTGTTCGTCAACTCTCACTTCCATAATTTCCGCAGCTTCATCACCCACAGAAACACACGAAATAATAGCCTCTTGGCGTACATATTGCAAGATACTGTTCACCGCAGAATGGCGCAGGCTCACGCTGTGATCGATGCCGATTTGTGCCAGCAGAGAAAGGTATTCGGCCTTATCAACCCGTGAAACCACTTCACGGATGCCCAGAGATTTAGCCAATAAGCACGAGACGATATTGGTATTTTCGTCGCTGGTCAGTGCCACGAAGGCATCTTTATGGGTAAGCTTTTCTTCCTCAAAGACACGTTTATGCGTGCCGTCGCCATGTAAGACGGTAACTTTGTCAAGATTATTGGCAAGTTCGGCGCATCTGGACATATTGCGCTCTATGAGGCTGACTGCAATGCCTTTTTGGGCAAAAGCCTCAGCCATGCACGCACCGATACTGCCACCGCCCATGATACATATGGAGGATACGGAACCGGCGCAGCGGTGTAGAGCCTTGAGCAAGGCAGGCTGGGCACTTGCCTGATACACAAAATACCCCACGTCGCCGGCCTGCAAACAGTGATCGCCGGAAGGGATAATCAAGGACTGCGCACGCACAATGGCACCGACCATGATTTGCTGTTCTTGTACAATATCACGGAAGTGTTTCAGCGCCTTACCGATAAGTGGCCCATCATGGATTTTCATGGCCACCATACAAATGCGCCCGCCGGCAAATTCGCCGTATTCCACAGCTCCCGGCAATGTCAAACGCTTGTCAATGCTTTGCACAATTTCTTGCTCCGGATTGACAAGGGCGCTGATGTTCAGCGCAGAATTTTCTAATATATTGGAATATGTCAGATATTCACGATTACGAATGCGAGCAAGCTTTTGCGCCCCCTTGGCAAGGGTATTGGCGAAAAGACATGCCAAGAGATTGTTTTCGTCACTGTTGGTAACGGCAAGAAAAATATCATTATCGTTAATTCCCACCGTATGCAAAACCTTGGGACTTGCGCCGGAACCGCATACGGTTTGCACATCCATGCTGTCGTCCATGCGCTGCAATGCTTGCTCATTATGGTCAATGACCACGACATTTTTTTGTTCCTTGGTCAGACGCAATGCCACATGGTAACCCACTTCGCCGGCGCCCACTATAATAACCTTGCGCTTAGCTTGTTTTTGCTTTCTTTTCTTAAAAAACATGCTGCCTCGTTGTGTATTTTAGATGTTTTTGTTGTTAAAAAGTTGACGAAACTGATGTTAGTTCAAAGTATCGATGAATTTTCAGCAGCGTTCCAAGTAAGCCCACCCTACGCTTTAAAAGTCTTATTTTCAACTACCTGTACGCACGTTTAAAAACAAGGGATTGTAAGGAAACACTGATTAATTATTTTCTTGAGGGGGGAAGGGGAACTTTTG
>CAYJHK010000267.1:0-3186 GCA_964369515.1 uncultured Desulfovibrionaceae bacterium | reverse complement strand
AAAAGAAAAAAGGCTTACTCCGTTACAGTAAGCCCTTGAAATTTATGGTGGGTCGTGCGGGGTTCGAACCTGCGACTCTCTGCTTAAAAGGCAGATACTCTACCTGCTGAGTTAACGACCCGTTGTGTAAAAAAGGTATAGTCAAAATCCTCCGGGCTGTCAATATATCTTTGTGAAAAAATATTTTTTATTTAACTAGATATTTCAGAAGCTTATGTTTTTAAGGAAAAAAATATTTGTAACTATTTAATTTTATAAAACATATTTCATAGGAAAAAATAAGAATAAGTTATTAGTAATTGCTTGCATTAAGCTTAGCTTTTCTGTATAAGAGCTTATTGGCAAGCAGGCATTTGCGGTGACGAGCTAAGCATACTTTTATAATATTCGATAAATAGATTGTTTCTAATTGTTTGATATATTAGAAAAACGTTGATATTTGTTTATGAAGTATGCTTTTCGTTTATGCACAAGTTAGTAAAACCTAAACGAGGAGATAATTATGAAATCATTGAAAGGAACCCAAACCGAAAAAAACATTTTAACAGCTTTTTCCGGTGAATCACAAGCACGCAACCGCTATGATTTTTTCTCATCACAAGCTAAAAAAGACGGTTTCCGTTTAGTACAAGAGGTATTTGCCGAAACTGCACTACAAGAAAAAGAGCACGCCAAGCGTTTGTTTAAATTTTTGGAAGGCGGCGAAGTGGAGATTGTGGGCGCATTCCCAGCCGGTATTATTGATACAACAGAAAAAAATCTCATTGGCTCAGCTGCCGGTGAAAAGCATGAATACGAGCATATGTATCCGGAAATGGCTGCCATAGCGGAACAAGAGGGATTTAAAGAAATTGCATGTGTTATGCGCAACATTGCCATTGCCGAGCAATTTCACGAAAAGCGTTTTTTAAGCCTTGCCAAGGAAATCCGCGAAGCCAGCATGTTCAACCAGCCTGCACCTGTGACGTGGCGATGTCTGAACTGCGGCTGGACACATGGCAATGCCACTTGTGCCCCCAAACTATGCGCAGCATGTGCCCATCCCACAGCGCATTTTGAAGTTCTTTATCACACTTACGAAGGCTAAAAATACGCTGGAAAACTCGTTTTTTTCGTAAATAGTCGTCACTGAAAAACATGTCAACAGTATAAAATTAAACATTTTTATGACGCTAAAACATGGTTTTTCTGTGACGGCTAACAAAATTTGAACGATAGTGAAAATTTTGCGCCACGTAAAATGAGCCGGAATTCACTTCCAGCGTCCCCGAAGGGGCATTTGGAGTGAGCGTGCCTTTCTGAAAAATGCATGAAAATGCGTTTTTCAGCTTCGACTAAATAAAGAGCACTGCGTCATGAAGACCCAGTGCTCAAATATTTTGCTGTTACAGTGAAAAACTTCTTACGGTAAAAGCTTCTTATCTACAATGCCTTTTTAAATCCTTCCAGGCTTCTTTCAATGACCACTTCATCCACGCAAAAAGCCAAGCGAAAATGTCCGGCACCGCCAAAACCCACCCCGGGTACGGCGAGAATTTTTTGCGCTTGGAGTTTTTGCACAAAGGCCACATCATCGCCCCCGGGAGCTTTTGGGAAGAAATAAAACGCACCTTGCGGCAATTGATATTCATAACCGGCAGTGCTCAGCACCTTGGACATGGCGTCACGGCGTGCTTTATAAATAGCAACATCCACTTGCGAACCAAGGGCAGCAGCCATAATATGTTGCCCCACCACCGGCGGATTGACATAGCCCAAGATACGATTGCATAGGGTGAGTGCGCCCATAAGTTCGTTGCCTTCGTCACTGTCTTTGAAGAGCAAGGGCGAAGCCACCACATAACCAAGCCTTTCTCCGGGCAATGAAAGATTTTTCGAAAATGAGGAAACAACCACGGAATATTTATAAAGCGGTAATACCGAGGGAACCTCTACGCCATCAAAAGCAAGGAAGCGGTAAGGTTCATCAGCAAGCAACCAGATGGGTTTGCCATATTTTTGAGATGCCCTTTCAAGCACATCAAGCACACTTTGCACCTGCTCACGGCTATAAACTGCACCTGTGGGGTTATTGGGTGAATTCATAATAAGCACCCTTGTTTTTTGAGAAATAGCAGCTTCCAAGGCTTGAATGTCGGGTATAAACGTGTCTTTTTCCGTGGGTACAGAGGCAAACGTTCCCCCATGATTTTCGGCGTAAAAACCATATTCAACAAAATATGGTGCAAATGCAAGCACTTGCTCACCAACATCCAGCACCGAACGCAAAAAGGCATTCAATGCGCCGGCTGCTCCGCACGAAAGCAATACTTCATCGGCTCGAACAGCAATTCCCTGCTCCTTACTCACCTCTTCGGCCAGCATTTGCCTTGCCCAAGGATAGCCGGCATTTTGCATATAGCCAAAGGCAAAGGGTTCGTTTACCTTATCCAAAACGTTTTGCAAACCTTTTGCTACCGTGGAGGGGGGCGGTAAATCAGGATTTCCTAAGCTGAAATCGCATACATTATCGGCACCAAATTCGGCCTTAAGTTGCGCTCCGGCTTCAAACATTTTTCGGATCCATGAAGCATTTTGTACATAACCAACTACTCTACTTGATAAAATTGACATTCAAACTCCTTTTATTCTTATATTCTTGGCGTATTGCCATTTTGTAAACTCTAGTTTATAAACGCAATATATTTCAAACAGGAGAATATTATGCGCTTTTTGCCTTATGCCTTCCTTTCAATGCTCTTGCTCACCGCTTGTGGCAAGGGTTATGTGCCTCCGGCTCCGGATTTATCAAGAGAGCTGGAAGTTTCTGTGGATTTAAATGATACTCACCGCTGCTCACGTATTTCGCCGGAAATTGAAATCGACTCGCCGCCTAAGGGTACGGTTAGCTTTGATGTCACCCTAGAAGACACCACAAAATCCGGCCCCATGCATGGTGGTGGCAACTACGAATACAGTGGCGGTCGCACTGCGGTCATTCCGGAAGGTGCGCTCACTCGTTACTACACAGGTCCATGCCCTCCGGCGGCAGACAATGGGCGTATCTATCAATACGTTGTAAAGGCACTGGACGTCAAGAAGCGTGTGATCGGAATTGGTACTTATGCCTTTGAACAAGAGTAATTATTTTTCGTGGCTATTACCTTTAGTCAGCTACTTTTTATCTGGGGGGAAGGAAAACCCTTT
>CAYJHK010000266.1:0-3189 GCA_964369515.1 uncultured Desulfovibrionaceae bacterium | reverse complement strand
TGGGGGTTTGGGGGAGGAGACCTTTTTCCAAAAAGGTCCCTCCCCCAAGAAAAATTTTACAAAATTAGAATGCCGTGAAATGTACGCAAATTGAGAGCTTTTGGGTTTTGGCAAAAGTCTCTTTCCGTCCTCGAGAAAAAAATTAAGCGGTACTTCCTTAGAAAATATCTTGCAGGGTATATAATTTTCCGGGTTTTTGTCCGGCAAGCCATTTAGCCACACGGATGGCACCGGCGGCAAAGGTTTGGCGTGAATGGGCTTGATGTGATATTTCAATGCGTTCGCCGTCGCCTAAGAAGTACATGGTGTGCACTCCAACCACATCGCCGCCTCGAATGGTTTGGATGCCTATTTCGTCCTTTGGGCGTTCGCCGATAATGCCTTCACGGTGATAGTTGGCCACGTCCGCCAAGTCCCAATCACGAGCTTTTGCAAGATATTCTGCGAGCTTAAGTGCTGTTCCCGATGGGGAGTCTTTTTTGCGGCTGTGATGGAGTTCCACCATTTCAATATCATAGTCTTCGCCAAGCATTTTCACGAGTTGCGGTAATATTTTATAGAGCACGTTTACGCCAATGCTCATATTCGGCCCCCATGCAATGCATGTTTTTTCTGCGCTCTTGCTTAAAGAGGCTTGTTGGGCGTCGCTTAAGCCCGTGGTTCCTATGACCATGGGGTTGTTGTATTTTGCCGCTATTTCCGCCAAGGGTACGCTGGCATCCGGCGAGGTGAAGTCAATGATGGTGGCGCCCTTGGCATTTTGTAATAACTCTTCGGCGTTGGTGGAAACAGGGCAGGGCGCATGGGTTACGCTTGCCTTGCAGTCTTTGTGTTCTAAAAGTCCCACGAGGGTGCAGAGCGGATCTGTTTGCACTTGATGGATAAGCGTTGACCCCATACGTCCGCAAGCGCCTGAAATAATAATCGGAATATTCATTTTTTCTGTCCTTTTGCTATATGATTAAAGAGTGAACCTTGTTCGTTGCTAATGCCGGTTTGCACAGCAGATAAGGCTGGTGGAGTGGAGGTACACAATTGTAAAAATGTGTGCTCATCCAGGATGTGTATACCCAATTTCTCAGCTTTTTCCCTTTTGGAGCCGGCTTTTTCACCGACAATAAGATAGTCAAGCTTCTTCGTCACACCGGTCACAATTTCAGCACCGGCACTTTCGGCCAGAGCAGTGGCTTCGTGGCGTGGCATGTGCAATGTGCCGGTGAAAAGAATTTTTTTGCCAAAAAATGCACTTCCCGTGCCCTGTGCAGGGCTGTTTTTACCGCTTTCAGCTTGCGGAAAAAGTCCAATTTCTTTAAATTGTTCTAAAAGAGCTTTATTGCTCGCACTCTGAAAATAGGCATTAATGCCGGCGGCAACTTCAGGGCCAATGTCCGGAAGTTCCATGAGCGAAGCTTCGGAAGCCTTGGCTATTTCGTCCATATTCTGAAAGTTTTTTGCAAGCATTTTAGCTGTTTGTTCTCCCACATGGCGAATGCCGAGGGCATTGATAAAACGAGCGAGACCGGCTTTTTGCTTGGCAAGGTTAAAGGCGTCCACAAATTTTTGTGCCAGCACTTCCCCCATACGCTCAAATTGCAAGAGGTCTTCAAGGGTAAGCGTAAATAAGTCAGCAGGATTTTTTACTTTTCCGGCAATGACCAGCTGCTCGATCCATTTTTGACCAACTCCCTGTACATTAAGACCTGCTTTGGACACAAAATGCTTAATGCTTTGCATACGCATGGCAGGACACGAGATATTGGTACAACGCCAAGCGGCCTCCCCCTTTTCTCGAGTGGCTTTTTCGTGGCAGACGGGGCATGAATGCGGAAAAATATAGGGCTGCATGGCAGATGTGCGCTCGCTGAGCACCGGTCCCACAATTTCCGGAATGACATCGCCGGCACGTTGAATAATCACCGTATCCCCGATACGCACGTCTTTTGCGGCGATTTCATCCTCATTGTGCAAGGTGGCACGGGAAACCATAACGCCATTTACCGACACCGGTTGCAAAATTCCCACCGGTGTGAGTGCGCCCGTGCGTCCCACTTGGATTTCAATATTCAAGAGCGTGGTCTGCACCTTGGCGGCAGGGAATTTATAGGCCACGGCAAAACGGGGTGCTCTTGCGGTAAAGCCAAGTGCTTCTTGCAATTCAATATTGCTCAGCTTAATGACTGCACCGTCAATATCCATGGGAAAGCTGTCCCTTTTGGTGTGCAAGAGCTCGAGCTGCTGTATAATTTGGCTGCTCTTACATGCTGTGCCTTGCGGCGGAGTTTGAAAACCAAAGTCACGCAAGGCTTGCATAAGCTCAACATATGACGCAAAATGTGTATGGATATCGTCGGTATTTTCAGTTGAATATTGAATGGTACCCACACCATAGGCAAAAAAGCGCAAAGGTCGTTTAGCCGTTATGCTCGTATCTAGCTGGCGAATGGATCCGGCGGCGGCGTTGCGTGGGTTGGCAAAAATTTTTTGCTTCGTCCGTGCTTGCTCAGCATTGAGTTGCTCAAAATCCTGCTTATATATGACCACCTCACCCCGAATTTCCATGCGTGCAGCACAAAGCGTTTGCTCACAGTTGAGCTGCAAAGGAATATTTCTGATGGTGCGTACAGCCTCGGTGACCACTTCGCCTTCGTCACCGTCACCACGGGTAATGGCTGCGCTAAATAGCCCATTTTCGTAGATAAGCTCTAAAGCAAGCCCATCAAGTTTTGGGTCTATATAAAATGAGTCCAGCTCTGCAAAATCCACATCTTCCGCTGCCCGTTGTACCTTTTTGAGCCAGTTCAACCATTCGTTTTCACTGAAAACATTTTCAAGCCCATACATGCGCTTGCTGTGCGCTCTTTTCTCAAGCCCGGACAAGACAGCACCGCCAATGCGCATGGTCGGCGAATGGGGCAAGATAAATTGGGGGTAGAGTTCTTCTAAAGATTTAAGCTCATTGAAAAGGCTATCGAAATCGCCATCGCTGATACTTGGTGCATCCAGCGTGTGATATTCATAATTATACTTTTCCACAAGGGAAGTTAATTGAATTATGCGCTGCTTGGCACTTTCCGAAGTTTGGGGCATAATGGCTGCTCTCTCGTTATTTAATGTTTTCCGTTTTCGGTAAATTCGTTTACGTGGCTATTGCCTTTAGTCAGCTACTTTTTATCTGGGGGGAAGGAAAAC
>CAYJHK010000265.1:0-3212 GCA_964369515.1 uncultured Desulfovibrionaceae bacterium | reverse complement strand
ACCCCCCATCCTTTCCCAAAACGCGCCCATTGCTCATCCCTATCGGGATGAGTCAATAAAGTCTGAGTATAGTGTAAAGCTTTGGAAAATAAGCATGATTTTAATCTTTCTGAGTTGAGGCAATAGCCACATCTGTAAAAATGTGCCAAGGAAATTTCGATGAATTATTTAGGTGTATACTGCCTTAAAGCTTGATATTGGTTTGTATTTTGCGTACATACTTATCAAGGGGCACTATATGAAGCAGTTTTTGATTATCCAGCTGGCACGTTTTGGTGATATTGTACAGACGAAGCGGCTTGTGAAGAGTTTGGAGCGGTGTGGGCAGGTGCATTTATGCATTGATCGCTCATTGCGACAGCTTGCGGTCTTGGTTTATCCGCAGGCCATATTGCATGTGGTACCGGCGCATGTGGTGTCTGACGGAGAGAGTGCGGAGCAGGTGCGTATGTTGTACAACACGCTGCAAGCATTGAGGGACGTCGATTTTTGCGCTGTGTACAATTTGAATTTCAGTCCGCTAAATACGGCGCTCGTGCGTATTTTTGATCCGGAAATTGTGATTGGCTATGCTGTTGAGCAGGGGCAGGTTGTGCGCAGTGCCTTGGTGCATAAGGCGTTTCGGTGGACGCAAAATCGGCAGATAAGTCCCATAAATTTAGCTGATTACTGGGCATATTTTCATGATAATCCTTGCCCGCCGCATATGGTCAATGTGCAAGCTGTAGGGCAGGGCAGGGGGATTGGCGTGGTGCTTGCCGGGCGAGAGTCACGGCGTTCGCTGCCCATGCCTGTCCTTGCGCAGGTATTGCGTACATACTTTGAGGCCATGAATTGTGGCAAGAGCGGAATAAAAATCTATTTATTTGGCAGCAATGCGGAAGTGTTGCTCGCTCGACAGCTGCGTCGTCTTTTACCTGCGACCATGCAGAGGGTGTTGGTGGATTTGAGCGGAAAGACCACATGGAGTGATTTGGTACAGGCACTTACGGGGCTTGATATCTTGCTCAGTCCGGATACGGGCACCATGCATTTGGCGGCGCATTTGGGTGTTCCGGTGGTGGCTTTTTTCCTTTCGTCGGCGTGGTGCCATGAAACCGGCCCTTATGGTGAAGGGCATTTTGTATGGCAGTCGGTGGCGACATGTGCGCCCTGTCTTGAGAGTGCGCAGTGTTTAATTGATACAAAATGCTTGGATGATTTCACAAATAGGGAATTTTATCGCATAGTTACTGTGCATATTCAGGGTAATATCCACAGTACGCATTCTGGCTTGACCGAATTTGCGCTCAAAGGATGCACGCTGACGGGGCAAAAATCCTGTTTGGATGACCTTGGCAGTGCATGGGAAATTGTCTATGGTGAAGATAAGCAGGCACAAAGGCGGGCGCAACTGCGGGCTGTGCTTGCCGATTACTGTGGACTGAACCGGCATGTGGCGCATGGTCACTTACAGTATAATACTGAAATGATACAATACTTTTATGAAGAAGCTGATTGGATGCTTCGGGCGCAAAGTCAGCGAAATTTTGCGTGTTTTGAGCCTATTTTGGAGGACAAGTAAAGTATGAACGAACAACCTTCCCAATGCTTGCGTGTGCTGGTGGTACTTCCTTTTTATGGTGGATCATTGCCCATCGGTGAATATTGCGTAACTGCTTTGCGCAATCTTGGCCATAGTGTGGAGGTGTTTGAGGCTCCGCTTTTTTATACGGCTTTTAAGGCCATGCGGCATTTGCGAGTTACTTCCGAGCGTCTTGAGCAATTGGAAGGGGGATTTTTACAAAATATCTCCCAAGCGATTTTGGCACAAGTGGAGAGTTTTGAGCCGGATTTGGTGTTGACCCTTGCGCAAGCACCGGTGAGCCGTCAGCTTTTGCGTCGCCTTGAGAAGATGGGCGTGCCGACAGCCATGTGGTTTGTGGAAGATTATACGCTTTTCACATATTGGCAAGCTTTTGCACCGCTGTATTCTGTGTTCGCCGTCATTCAAAAAGAGCCTTTTTTGCAAAAATTAGCGGAAATCGGGCAAGCAAACGCCCTGTATCTTCCCTTGGCAGCCTTGGCTTCTTTTCACGCTCCTCAGGAATTAACTGTGCTTGAGAAGAAGAGGTTTGCTGCTGATGTGGCTTTCTTGGGAGCCGGTTATCCCAATCGGCGTGTGGCTTTTCGTCCGCTGTCCGGTCGTAAAAACTTCAAGATTTGGGGTACTGAATGGGAAAATGACGGTGTGCTTGCCAAATGCGTGCAAGAAAATGGGGTACGCATAAGCCCCGAAGATGCAGTGAAGATTTATAATGCGACAAATATCAATATTAATCTCCATTCAAGTGTGCACCATTCCAATGTTATTTCCGAAGGCGATTTTGTAAATCCACGCACATTTGAGCTTGCCGCCATCGGTGCTTTTCAGGTGGTGGATAAGCGTTCCTTAATGGGTGAGCTTTTTTCCCACGATATGCTGGCTACCTTTACTGACCTCAAGCAAATGTATGAACTTATAGATTATTATGACAAAAGACCTCAAGAGCGTGTGGAGATGGCACAAAAAGCACGTGCGCATGTGCTGCAATATCATTGTTATGAGCAGCGTATGCAGAGCCTTCTTGCCCATGTGGAGGAAAAATGCGGGCCTTGGAAAAAACGCTCTTATACACATTTTCCCGCCGATTTACCGGAAGAGTTGCGTGCTGATTTAGGCGAGCTTTTTGATGCGCTTCAGCTGCCTTCGGATGCCGGCTTTGAGGATGTCATTGTGCGTTTGCGTCAGCGCAGTGGCCTGCTCAGCCCCCTTGAAACGACCCTGTTGTTCTTGGATGAGTGGCAAAAACAATACAAAAAAAACTAGCTTGTAACGATGTTTGTTGGTTTGATAAATATTGGAGTTTAAGATTTTTTTGTGGGGGGAACTTTTGCTAGCGCCAAAAAGTTCCGCTCTGCTCTCGATTCCCGTAAAGTTCGAAGACTCGCTAACGGGAACGCTACGCGCCCTTTGGGTCGGCTCCACACCCCCCCTCAAAACGCGCTTTCCGCTTTTTTCTTCGAAAAAAGCTTCATGGGTCTAGCGCAAAACTCAGTATAAAATATGCCTATAGCACCACAATTTATGAAGTAAATTGTGGTGCGTATGAAAAGTTTTTGGGGGTGGGGGTTTGGGCAGGTGATTCTAATTTTGTAAAAATTTTCTTGGGGGAGGGACCTTTTTGGAAAAA
>CAYJHK010000264.1:0-3226 GCA_964369515.1 uncultured Desulfovibrionaceae bacterium | reverse complement strand
CCTTGGGACAGTATACTCGCTTAACCTTGACTCCGCAATTCTGTAGCATGATCATCTCATATCCAAAAATAAAGCCTCTACACAACGGATTGTGAAGAGGCTTATACCTTTAAAAGCTAATGCTTTTTAAGGTTTTACAGTTACCGTATAAGCATCCTTCAAGTATTTTTGCGCAACACGTTGCACATCTTCTGCGCTTACGTCTTTAGTTTTTGCAATAAACTTCTTTTTAAAATCTTGTTCTCGGTTGAATGTAACTTGCGAGACTGCTTCATAAGCTCGGTTAGTAAGGGTTTGAATTTCTCTGTAATATGAGCCTTCTATTTGATTTTTTGCCCCGTGCAGCGTTTTCTCATCTAGAAGAGTAGTCTTCAATCCGGCAATAATTTTTTCAAAACTGGCATGAGCTTGTTCCAGTTTTTTCGGATCGGTGCCAATGTAGAGATAAAAAAAGCCTGCTTTGGCGTAAAGATATTGGTATGCATACACAGTATAGGCAAGACCTTCTTTGTCTCGTAATTGTTTGAAAAGTAAGCCGCCCATCCCGTCTAAAGCTGCTTCCAAAACCCTCAAAGCCGGAGCGTCGGGATGCTCTTCGGTGACAGATTTAAAAACAAGCATGTGGTGTGCTTGGTCACGCCCGGGCGTTTTTAGTTCAAGCTTTTTTTCTTTTCCCCATGTGGGCGTAGTGATTTCACGTTTTTTTCCGCTTGGTACCGGGAGTGAGCGTGCAAACGCAAGCACGCTCTCTTCATCAAAATCTCCTGCCACTGTAAGTACCCAAGGTTGTTTTTTTTGTTTATCCCAAAAGGTCACAATGTCTTGACGGGAATATTTGTCAACATCTTCCAGCTCTCCCAAAGACTTATATCCGTAGGGATGTGTCCCGTAGAGAAAGGGCATAAGTTCATAAAATGCCATGTAAAACGCATCTTCATCACGAGAGCGAATTCTCGCCTTTTGATTATTTTTTGTGCGTACAATTTCCTCTTCAAGCATACTTGGCTGTTTTAGCACCTGTTGAAAAAGTGTAAAGATATCATCATTAAAGCGTGATGGTTGGGAACTTGTAAGCCAAAAAAGTTTCCGTGAGCTGCTGGCACCAAACTTTGCGCTTCGGTCGGCTAAATATTCTTTTATTTGCGGAGCTGTCATGGTCTTAGTGCCGGAGGTGAGCATGGCAGCCGTTAAGCTTGCTAAGCCCTGCTCTTTTCCTTCAGCATTGGTTAAATTATCACCCCCGTATAATGCCAACTGCACGTTGGTGTAAGGTATGGTATTATCATGAATAAATATGACTGTACGTCCTTCTCCAAGTTCTATAATTTTTCGCTCTCCTGAAGCCTTTGCCTTAGCTTGCGTATCCGCCTGTTGCTTTACCGGCCAAATTTTATGCAACTCTGCCTTAAGATCCGGCAGCTTAGTTCCTTTTGGTGCAAATACGGCCACATTAAGGCTTTCCGGCCTAAGCCACGAGTCTATGGCATTTTGTAAAAGTTTATGGTTTACAGCGGCCAAACCGGTGAGGTAGTTTTTTTCTCCCTGCTCTGCCCCCAAATAAAGTGCCCAAAATCCTTTATCATTGGCAATTCCGGAAATTTTCTCCTTAACTCTATGCATGTAATCTTCTGAATCAAGCAGAGCGCGTGCAAGATCTTTTTCCGAGAAAGCAATAGCCTTGAGCGTCGCAAGATCTGTGATAAACTCTTTCCAAAATATGGGGACATTTTTGGCTTCAAGTTCTACCAAGAAATAAAACATACCCACCCCTTTACGGGTGATGTGCTCAGCAAAGACATAGTCAACTAATTGCTTGTCATGTTTGTATTTTCTATACAGGTACGACGTATTGCTGCCGCCAAGGGCGTATCCTAAGACGTTGAGAGCAATGGAGCGATCATCCAGATAGCCGGGCGTGGGTAAGGCAATACTGATATAGACTTTATTCCAATTTCCTTCCTCTATGCTTACTGAGGCATTGCGCAAAGCTGCAGCATCGACGGGTGGAGCTTCCAGTAAGTGCTCCGTATTTTTAAACCCTCCAAAGAGTTTTTCAACTTCGGCAAATACAGCATCGGCATCAATATTACCCACCACAACCAAGAGCATATTTTGCGGCTGGTAATATTTTTTCATAAAATTGCGCATGGACTGTGGAGTGTAGTTCTTAATTGTCTCTTCGTATCCAAGAACAGAATGCGCATATCTCGTACCTTTGAGAGCGTTTGCACATGCTATTTTAAACATTTTTGAGCGTGCATCGTCATTATATACTTGCACTTCCGAAAGAATGACTTCCTTTTCTGCGGCAAGTTCAGCTTCATCTAAAAGAGGATTAAAAAGCATATCTTGTAAAATATCAAGCCCGATTGCCCAATGCTTTGACGGGAGGTCTATTTCATATCTTGTATAATCCCAGATTGTCAGTGCATTAAGACTTCCACCCAGTCCTTCGATTTCCTCACTAATCTCACCGACCTTTCTTTTGGCTGTACTCTTAAAGACCATATGCTCAAGGGCATGAGCCATGCCGGCCTCTTCCATATTTTCATGGGCGGCACCAACCTTTACAAATAGGCGAGAAGAAACTAAGGGAAAACGCTTATCGGGCAAGATGTAGACGGTGAACCCATTGGATAGCGTAATTGTCCTTCCTTTATCGCTTGACACTGCTTGTGCATTACTACTTTTCTGTGCATCTTCGGCACTCATAACCATTGGTGCACCAAGGCCTACGAGAATCATAATGAGCCCCCCCAACAAAGCCGTGCTACGTTTCAATAAAATTTTTGAAAACATTATACACTCCTAAAATGGATGAATTATGCCGTAGACACGATTGACCTTCGGCGTTTGTATTAAATAATACCTTTATGGTATTTGGCAAGAGAAAAGAGTGTCTACCAGCTGCCATCAAAAGTCAATTTCCAGCAGTGCGTTCAAAAAGGGGTAGCTGCAAGGAAGGCGAAGCTTTTTGCGAAGGGAGTGTATCCAGAAAACATACTCGACCGTAGCAAAAAGCGAGCCTGACGCCGCAGATACCCCTTTTTCAACTGCCCGGATGACGCTTGGTCGTACGTCCTGTACAACACAAGCTATCGCAAGCGTCGCCTGCGCCGGAAGTAAATTCCGGCTTGTCTTTGGCTTGCTCCCCTGCGGGGCTTGACCACATCCCACGTGATTCTAATTTTGTAAAAATTTTCTTGGGGGAGGGACCTTTTTGGAA
>CAYJHK010000263.1:0-3231 GCA_964369515.1 uncultured Desulfovibrionaceae bacterium | reverse complement strand
GAAGGAAAACCCTTTTTGGCGCTAGCAAAAGGGTTTTTCTTCCCCCCAGATAAGAAGTAGCTGACTAAGGCAATGGCCACGAAAAGAAAAATTCAAGCTAAAACCTGAGTTAAGACAATAACATCATTAGAAGATTAACAGCCTGTTATATTTTCCTTTTCCGCCTTGTAATACGTTCTTCCATGAGGAATTTACCGGTCACGGAATTAGGGTCGGCCACAATGGCTTCGGGTGTGCCGCTGGCCACGATACGTCCGCCATTTTCACCGCCTCCGGGGCCAAGGTCAAGCACATGGTCGGCGCTTAGAATGACATCGGTATTGTGTTCAATGACCACCACAGTGGCACCACGTTCCACCAACTTATGCAAGACATTTATGAGCTTACCCACTTCGTGCATGTGCAGGCCGGTGGTTGGTTCATCTAAAATATACATGGTGCCCGGCAAGGATTTCTTACCAAGTTCTCTTGATATTTTAATGCGTTGCGCTTCGCCGCCCGAAAGTGTGGTCGCCGGTTGACCAAGGCGGATATAATGCAAACCCACATCTTCAAGCACAGCAAGGCGACGCTCCAAGACAGGATAATTTTCAAAGAATTTACGTGCTTGACTCACAGAAAGCTCCAGTACATCGGCTATGTTCAATTCTTTGTAGCGCACTTCCAACGTTTCGTGGTTATAGCGTTTTCCTTTGCAAACATCGCAAGTGACGTAAACATCGGGGAGAAAATGCATTTCCACTCGAATTTGCCCATCACCGTTGCAGGCTTCGCAACGCCCGCCCCGCACATTAAAACTAAAGCGGCTGGAAGTATAACCTCTTTTTCGGGCGTCGGTGGTGCTGGCAAAAATATTGCGGATTTCGTCAAAAATCTTCGTATAGGTGGCCGGATTGGAACGTGGAGTGCGTCCTATGGCACTTTGGTCAATGGAAACAATGCGTTCAATGTCTTCATGCCCCTTAATACCGGCAATATTTCCCGGTTGATCCACTCGAATACCTTGCGCCAAAGCCAAATGTTTATAGAGTGAATCCACCACCAAGGACGATTTGCCGGATCCGGACACACCGGTAACGCAGGTGAGTACACCAAGGGGAATGCGGCAATCAATATCTTTTAAATTATGTGTTTTTACACCCTTAAGAATTATTTCCCCTTGAGCCTCACGTCTTTCATCAGGTAATGCAATGCTTAGGTCACCACGTAAATATTGAGCCGTGAGGGTTTGGGCATTTTTCATCAGCTCCGGCACACTGCCAATGAAAACCAGCTCACCGCCAAGGGCTCCGGAACCCGGACCAAGCTCGATAACCGTATCGGCTTCGCAAATGGTGGCCTCATCATGTTCAACCACAAGCACAGTATTCCCACGTTGCTGGAGCGAACGTAACGTACCGATAAGACGTTCATTATCACGGGGATGTAGGCCGATGGACGGTTCATCAAGCACATAGGTCACACCCACAAGGCCGGACCCCAGCTGAGAAGCCAGACGGATGCGCTGGGCTTCGCCGCCGGAAAGCGTGGCCATGGCTCTCCCAAGAGAGATATATTCCAACCCCACATCGTGCATAAAATGCAGCCGATGATGTAACTCCTTGAGCAGCGGTTCGGCAATGAGTGCGTGCCTTCCGCTAAATTCTTGTTTGTTCAGCCACGCAATGGACTTTTCCACTGAATTTTTACAAAAAGTATCAATATTAATATCACCCACTCGCACAGCTAAGGCTTCAGGACGCAAGCGTGCGCCTTCACAATGCGGACAATGGGTGGATTGACGGAAACGAGAAAGGGTTTCACGCCACGCATCGCCATATTGCATCCCCTTTTCAAGCAGGGGCATAACGCCCGTCCAGCGTTTGTCTTGAATTGGCACATCACCTTGCATTTCAATATCTTGGATATTGTCGAAAATATGACTGTTGGCGTCTCCCTTGGCTGAAAGCGCAACATTACCCCCCATCCAATTACGGCGTAATCCGTCGGAAGTTTGCGCCGGCTTTCCCTTGGCATCTTCGCCATAAAAGAGTGCGAGTAACGCGTTTTTGCTGAAATCTGCAAGCTTAGTATCAAGAGTAAACTTCCAGCGTTTGCCAAGTGCCGCCAACGCCTTTTCATAATGGGCAAACATTTTGGCACTTGACCAGGGAAGCAGCGCGCCTTCACGCAAGGAAAGACCTTTGTTGGGTGCCACCAGCAAGGGTTCAAAATAATCCACCGTCCCAAGCCCCACACAGCGTGGACACGCCCCTTGCGGACTGTTGAACGAAAAAAGTTGCGGACTGGGAGCCGGGAAGGATATGCGACATTTATTACACACAGAAGCAGTGGCGTGAACAATGTCCTCGGCTTGACTTGCCCCCTTTTCCCCTTGCCCCTGCGGAAGATGCACCACAAGCCGCCCCTCGCCATAGCGCAAGCAGAGCTCCACAGAGTCGGCAAGGCGGCCTCGCAAGCCCTCTTTATTCACCAAGCGATCCACCACCAAATCAATGCTATGTTTTTTATTTTTATCAAGAGCCGGCACGTCGTCAATGCCCAGTATTTCCCCATTGACTCGCACACGCACAAAGCCCTCGGCCTTCAATTTTTTAAAGCGATCGGCGTGGGTGCCCTTCTGGTGTTCCACCAAGGGAGCAAGTAAAATAAATTTTGTGCCAAGGGGCAGGTGCAATATGTCTTCGATAATTTCATCGGCGGCACGAGCTTCAATGACTTCACCGCAAGTCGGACAATACATGCGCCCAAGACGGGCAAAAAAAACTCGTAAAAAATCATATATTTCCGTAACAGTACCCACTGTGGAGCGAGGATTGCGCGCGCTTGATTGTTGCTCAAGCGAAATGGCCGGAGAGAGGCCTTCAATTTTTTCCACGTCGGGCTTATTCATTTTCGGTAAAAATTGACGGGCATAGGCAGAAAGCGACTCCACATAACGCCGTTGCCCTTCGGCATAGACAATGTCAAAGGCGAGGGTGGATTTACCGGAACCTGAAGGGCCGCAAATCACCACAAGGCGATCACGGGGAATATCAAGGCTGATATTTTTCAAATTATGGTGTTTTGCACCTTGAATGGCTATATAATTTTTCATGTAGAAAAAATAGTACTCATATGAACTTTGGCAAGATGTGTGCTCATTTTTTATGGAAAGTGTTACTTTCTTCATCGGCATTTCTTTAAGGAAACACTGATTAATTATTTTCTTGAGGGGGGAAGGGGAACTTT
>CAYJHK010000262.1:0-3231 GCA_964369515.1 uncultured Desulfovibrionaceae bacterium | reverse complement strand
TTGGCGCAAGCAAAAGTTCCCCCCACAAAAAATATCGCAAATTAGAATGCCGTGCCCCCAGAGTTAATGTCACCATAAATAATAACACTTTACTCACGAGGTTTCAAGCAGGGATTTGATCGGTTTTTACAGAAAATTACATGCTATATATGGGAAATTATAACGGAAACACCCTAGAAAAGAAAGAACAGGAACATAGTTGGCGGAGGCGTATAGGAGTCGAACCTACCATGGACATTTCTACCCACCATCGGTTTTGAAGACCGAGCGCAACACCGGTTACGAAACGCCTCCCCACTTGGAAAACTACTGCATATACATAAGAAAAGCAAGTAAAAATATGGTCTTTTGACCCAGCAAAATTTTAAGTTTTTTGCTAAAAGCCATGCGAAATCAGCTATTGTTTTTCCAGCGGTCACAAAAAGAGTGTTCAAAGTGCAATTGGTCAAGAATTCGCCCACAAAATTGGGTGAGCATGAATTGCACATTGGTCTGCTCTGTATAGAATGCCGGACAAAATGGCATAATGCGTGCGCCATTTTGGCTCAATGTCAACATATTCTGCAAGTGTATGGAACTTAAGGGAGTTTCTCGAGGCACAATGATAAGAGGACGTGCTTCCTTCAGGCTCACATCAGCACAGCGTTGCAACAGATTTGAGGTTATACCGTTGGCTATACACGCAAGAGTATTCATGGAACAGGGGCAAATAATCATACCGTCATGCTGCCACGAGCCTGAAGCCGGACCGGCAGCCATATCATCGCCGGGATAATGGGCGTGAGCAAGCTCCAGCAAGCCTTCTTCGCTTAGTGAACTTTCGTGCTCAATGACTCGCTTGGCTCCTTCAGAAAGTATGAGATGTATATGTACATCAAGTTCATTGAGCAATGTCAGCAACATATGCGCAAGCGGAATGCCACTGGCACCACTTATGCCAAGTATTATACGTTTTTTATGCACATCCATAGTACAGCTTCATTTAACCGATAAAATGTTAAAAAACACTGTCAACACGGTACACATCCTCTTAATCAGCACATTCGAAGACGTCTCCACATCATACATTACGCAAAATTCTACCATAATTAAAATGCCACTCATTAGTAGAAGCGGCATTTGAGGTAAATTGCTTAACGTAAACGTGTACCCACCGAAGGCATGATGCGCTGCGGGCGTCTGTTTTCACGTAACAGCGGCGGCACATCGGGAGTAATGGGTACCGTTGCAGTTCCTATTCCAAGAACGTCGTTGGTCGGCGTATGCAAAAGGCGCATGGTAAAGCGTACCTGCTCCGGTGATATCACATAAGTACCTGTAAGTACAGCCACGCTTGTGGAAGTGGTTCTATCAAGTTCGCTTCTTTTCCGGGTCAGCAACATCTCACCCACGCCTTCTTGAAAACGCAAATCTCTTCCTTTACGGATTTCACGCACCTGATACCCGGCATTGGCAAGCCAACGCATAACTTCTTCGGTCATCTGCCTAGCTAAAGCGTTGGAAACTTTAAGGTCATTCAGATTGACAGGTGTCGTGCCAACGATGGTGATTTGGCGACGCACAACCTTTCTACGAGCTTTGAGCTTATCCTTGGAAAGGGCACCGTCTTGCAAGCCACCTCGAGCCATGAGCTGTTGATCAATTTGCTTTGCTATGGAGTTGGCTGCTTTGGGGCCATATTTACTGCCGCCGCCAAAAAAAGCCAAGGCTTGGGCTTGCCACATAAAACTCATCAATAATAATGCTATGATACTTGTGCAAATCTTCATAAAAATCCCTCTATTGTCAGCAATCAGCCTTTTAAAGGCATACATAGAAGTCAACCGGCATAATGTACCCACCAAGCATTCACATCCTCTGCTGCAAAATGCCTCAAACCTTCATACTTTTTTGGATAACTTCTCACACTTAGAACTCAGCATATGTGACACAAACGCAACATTTCTAAATTTAAGTACACTTAAGATTTTTATGCAAAAAATGTTCCTTTGCACTCTTACATTATCTTACGCCCATTAAAGATAAAATCATCTAAACAACTTATTCTACATGCGTCATTTCTCAAGAGGTAAAATTTTCCGCATAGGAAATTTTTTCTCCCTACTAATAATATGGGTGTCCGTACAAACCCGGCCCTCTTTTTTCTGGTTTAGGATGCACTTGACGAATATTTAATGTTCCTTCTCGAAGTCCCATGGGTGCAGGCGGTGGCGTATAAACATATGCCGGACGAACATATTGAGGCGCAACCACAACCTTTACAGTTTTCGGCGGAAGAGATGTTGCCGTAAGCCGCTGAATAAGCGGCGTTTTTGACAGCACCAGTTGCCCTGTGCGCAAGACCATACCATCCATGGCACGCACAAGGCGTGCATTGACAAACACAGCTTCGGCATCGGTATGATAAGTACCGACAATAAGCGCAGCCCAACGCTCCTTAGTGCTCATAACACCACGACGTAAAAGGGTAAAGTCACCTTGCCCCAGTTTCATTTCTATATTTCCGGAAAGTCGGTATTCACGAACGGGAAAGCCACGCTGATTAAATTCATAAATAAGCGATTCGCCAATCAAATTTCCGAAGCTTGAGGTCACATTTTTATTATTCATATCAACAAATGAAGTGGGCATGGCCACAAGCCCCATGAGCGTCCTGTTATCCATGGTAGCGAGCATCTGGTCGGCAAGTATCCGTACTTGTGCTTTGAAATCCATGGCATAGTTTGTTTTGGGTACGGGAGCCGGACGAGGTTTTTGTGGTTTGTTACAACCGGCTATAAGTAAACTTTGAAACAGAAGAACAAACAATAAAAAACGTATAAAATTAGTCATGTACCATTCCTTGCATTGCGCTTTAGGGTATGTAAACTGTACACATTGCACAGTAACGCTACAAGTATTAATCGTTCTTTCAGTTAAAAACTTAAGTGTTGAGCGAAAAATACATGAGAACTTTTAGCACATTTTTCCAAAAAGAAAAAGTCGAAATCATGCGGGCAACTTGCCGAGTGAAAACAATCGATGAAGCTTTTTTCGAAGAAAAAAGCGAAAAGCGCGTTTTGAGGGGGGTGAGGGGGGAACTTTTTGGCGCAAGCAAAAGTTCCCCCCACAAAAAATATCGCAAATTAGAATACCGTGGACTATACCCTACCTTTTCCGCAAAAACTGCGGAGCTTACACCGTGCCGATGCAAAAAAGAAGGGCAAACATGAAGAGTTAAGGGTACATATT
>CAYJHK010000261.1:0-3253 GCA_964369515.1 uncultured Desulfovibrionaceae bacterium | reverse complement strand
TTTCCAAAAAGGTCCCTCCCCCAAGAAAATTTTTACAAATTAGAATCACGTGGGAATCACGTGTAGGCTGATTATTTTCTCGAAATCGGAAATTGACAATATCTACAAAATATTCCATACTGTTTAGCATTATATATGAAATTATTCATGTATCCGGGCATAGTATGCGTTATTTTAGTAATGCAAACCTTTAACACTGTATAGGGGGATGTATCATGAAAAAACTATTGGTTGTGTTTTTTTTCTTGCTCAGCACCGTTGTTTTCACAGGGCAAGCGTATGCTGAAAAATTTTCTGTGTATTGTGCCAATGGAAAGATTGAAGTTGATAGTCGAACATTGGAACAAATGATAGCTGCTAGAGGCAGAAATGTATATGCCATGGTGACGTATGATTATCGCATGGACGCCAATAACTTCGCCAAAAAGATGGGTGGAGTTGGGGCAAAATGCGTGAAGAAATAATTTTAAGATCTCTGCATAATTCAAAAAGGCATGGATTGCTTCCTCGCTTCGCTCCTCGCAATGACTTGATTTTATAACGAAAGTCATTGCAAGCTCTAGCTGTACAATCCATGTATTTTGTTAATTTTAGGAATTTCGCAGAGGTCTCATATTACTATTTCACTTCACACTGAGTTACATACGAACCCTACTGAAGCTTTTTTCGAAGAAAAAAGCGGAAAGCGCGTTTTGAAAGGGGGTTTGGGGGAAAACTTTTTGGCGCTAGCAAAAGTTTTCCCCCAAAGAAAAAGAATCAACTATTCAACTAATCAGCTATTCAGCTATTCAGCTTCTTCCGGCTTTCCTTGCAGTAAGTTTTCGTGTCCACGAATGATTTGCGGCAACACTTCAGGGCTGGCAAGAGTTGATGTATCACCAAGATCCTCATATGTATTGGAGGCGATTTTCCTCAGCATACGACGAATAATTTTACCGGAACATGTTTTGGGCATGGTATGAACGAATTGGATGACGTCCGGCGTTGCAAGCGGGCCGATGTCACGGCGAATGGTGTCACGAAGGTTTTTGCGTAAATCTTCTGACCATACAACATCTTCATTGAGTGCCACATAGGCATAGATGGCTTCGCCCTTGAGTTCGTGGGGCATGGGCACAACGGCAGCTTCGGCCACATCTTTATGCGCAACGAGTGCCGATTCCATTTCAGAGGTAGAAAGCCTGTGACCTGAGACGTTGACGGAATCGTCGATACGTCCGAGAATCCAAAAATAGCCTTCATCATCAATGCGTGCACCGTCACCGGATTGATAGGCATTAAAGCGTTCAAAATATGAAAGATACTTGGCATGGTCGCCAAAAACTCCCTTCATCATACCGGGCCATGGCTTACGGATAACAAGGTGTCCTCCACGTCCTTCCACTTCTTCACTATCAGCCTCATTTCCTTTTGCACTTCCACTAATAACGGCAGCATCGACGCCGGGCAAGGCGAAAGTGGCAGAGCCGGGCTTTAATTTGGTAACGTAGGGGACGGCAGCAATCATGGCACCGCCGGTTTCTGTTTGCCACCACGTATCAATGATGGGCAACTCTTCCCGTCCGATGACTCTACGGTACCACATCCACGCTTCCGGGTTGATGGGTTCACCCACAGAACCAAGAATGCGCAACGAGCCAAGGTCGTAGCGTTCCGGCCAAGCCTCGCCAGTACGCATGAGCGAGCGAATAACGGTGGGCGCCGTGTAGAAGATATTTACACGATATTTTTCCACAATATTCCAGTAGCGATCGGGTTTAGGGAAGTTTGGCACGCTTTCAAACATGACGGTGGTGGCACCGAGAGATAGCGGGCCATACACCATATAAGTATGTCCGGTAATCCAGCCGCAGTCCGCCGTGCACCAATAAACGTCATCATCACGCATGTCAAAGACCCATTGGGTGGTATGCGCCGCATAGGTGAGATAACCACCTGTTGAGTGCATAACGCCGGTGGGTTTGCCGGTGCTTCCGCTGGTATGCAAGAGAAAAAGCGTATCGTCTGCGTCCATGGACTCGCACGGGAAGTCGGCATCAAGGGTAAAATCGTCAAGCAAATCATGCCACCACATATCTCTATTGCGCTGCATGTGAACGTCTTGATTGGCACGGTTCACCACCACCACATGCGCAACCGAAGGGCATTTTTCAATGATGGGATCAAGGTTTGCCTTCAGCGGCTTAATCTTACCGGCACGAACGGTACCGTCGGCAGTGATTACAACCTTGGCTTTACAATCTTGAATCCGCCCAAGCACACCACCCTCTGCATAACCGGAAAAAATTACGGTGTGAATGGCACCAATACGAGCGCAAGCCAGCATGGCAATAATAAGCTCAGGAATCATGGGCATATACAATGCGACTCTATCCCCTTTGCGTACACGCAAAGAGCTTAAGGCATGAGCAATACGACAAACCTCGGTATATAGCATTTGATAAGTGTAACAACGCACTTCGTGTTCACCTTCGCCTTGCCAGATAAGTGCGGCTTTGTTACGCTTGCCATTAATTAAGTGTCTGTCGATGCAATTGTATGAAGCATTGAGCTTTCCGCCGGAGAACCACTTATAAGAATGATTTTCATAATCAGCGTCAAGGACTTTATTCCAAGGTTTAAACCAATGTAAAAGCTGACGAGCACGCTCGCCCCAAAACTCCTCGGGTTCTTCGAGAGCATTTTTGCAAATAGCTTCATAATCCCTGCTACTTTTCACCCAAGCTGTGTCCTTATTGTGTAGAGGTGGAATGTAAGTGCGGATTTCATTCATCAAAGTAATAAAGCTATCTTGAGCCATGGCAAAGTTGCCTCCTTAAAAAAATATATAGGGAAATAAATTCCATTTTGTCTTACTACACAAACGAGCGGCATACGTCAATACACTGATAATTGATTGTAAAAACAATCAATTAAAAATTCGCACAAAATAAATTGTTTGTTTAATGAAAAAAACAAATAAGGTACTGTTATATATAATGTTCAAATTTTCACAAAAAAATAAAACACATGCAAATTTTTTAAAAAAAAATTAATAATACATATAATTACTACATTCAAATTTTCTTATTTGTCTACTAATGTATATTTATTTGGAATTAGTATGAAAATGTATTTTGTCAATTTATAAATTATGCAACGTGATTTTTGCATTAACTCAGATTTTAGCTAGAATTATTTCAGCTCTGACTATTTAGGTATCACGTGATTCTAATTTTGTAAAAATTTTCTTGGGGGAGGGACCTTTTTGGAA
>CAYJHK010000260.1:0-3260 GCA_964369515.1 uncultured Desulfovibrionaceae bacterium | reverse complement strand
CCACTAACCACTCTTAACCGGTTACTTTGTCCGTTTTTTATGCGAAGAGCGCATATGTACACGCATGGGGGCATGTAAGATTTTGAAATGTTTGCGCAAGGATTTTTCCAGATAGCGACAATAAGATTCTGAAACCCTTTCCGCATCGTTGACGAAAAAAACAAAGGTGGGAGGGGCGATTTCAGCTTGTGTGAGGTAGAAAAATTTTGCACGCACTCTCTTTATGACAGGCGGCTGGTGTTTTTCCAGCACGGCTTCCATAGCACGGTTCAGCTGTCCGGTGGGGATACGGACTTGACATTCTTCATGGATTTGACGGGCTAGGGGTAAGATTTTCGCAAGCCGGGTACGTTCAAGCGCAGAGACCAACAGCACGGGTACATGTGAACAAAATGCGAGCATTTCTGCCAAGTTTTTTTGTAATTGCTTGACGGCGTTTTGCGGTACGAGGTCAATTTTATTCACTAAAATCATAAAGGGCGTCTTGCGCTCGTTAAGTAAATCCATAAGACGTTTATCTTGTTGGCTTACCCCTTCGGTGGCATCCAAGACAAGTAGGGTGACGTGCGCCTTAGTGCTTGATTTTATGGCAGAATTTACCGAATACTTTTCCACTGTATCCGTAATTTTTGCCCGTCTGCGCACGCCGGCTGTGTCCACAAACACATATTTTTCGCCTTTAATTTCCATCTGTACGTCCACACTGTCACGAGTCGTTCCGGCAACATCAGAAACAATCATGCGCTCAGAGCCATGCAGGGCATTGATGAGCGATGATTTTCCGGCATTGGGGCGACCGAGCATGGCTAATTTCAAGCCCACATCTTCCGGTTGAAGCGTTTCCCAATCCTCGGGAATGAGGTCGTAAAGACTTTCACGCAAGGCACGCAGGTTGTGCCCGTGTTCGGCAGAAACGGCGATGAGCGGAAAGCCTAAGGCATGGAATTCTGCCAGCAGGTGGTTTTCTTGCTCGGCACCGTCCACTTTGTTTACGATAATGAGCGTCGGCTTGCTTTTGCGCCGCACGTGCGCCAGTAAATATTCATCAAGTGGTAAAAGACCGTCTCGTCCGTCCATGACAAAAGCCACAGCTACGGCCTCTTCCATGGCGTCTTCGGCTTGACGCAATATATCAGCCTCAAAACCACGGATACCTTCCGGCCCTTCGGTGATTTCGGCGTGGGCATCAAGGGTTATGCCACCGGTGTCCACAATAGCGTAGCGCACTTCGCCATGCTCTCGCACAAGCCCTTCCATGCGGTCGCGTGTAACTCCCGGGCGATCGTGGGTGATGGCTCGGTTACTGTGAATGAGGCGATTAAATAAGGTCGATTTTCCCACATTGGGGCGACCCACCAAAACTATGTGGGGTACACGATTTGACATGGATTTTCTCTAATAAAAAAAAGATTTTGCGTTTTGCGATAGTAATGTATCTAGCTTTAAAATGCATCATTGTCAAGGAAAGCAAAGTAGGACTTTTGGCCAAATTTTTACACAGTGTATTTTTGTGAACGAATTGGAACTCGCTCCGCCTTAGAGTTTTGTACTGTATACAAGCTGAATTTTCATCTAAAAAAAATGACAAAAATTTTTACTTTGCTTGACAAGAGTGCACGAAAGGTGTTAAAAATAAAGAACAAAAGGGAGAAATTGTCTAGACTTTTTTTAACTGCTTGCCTTAAAAACGAAAGTTGAAAATTGCTGACGTAAGAATTTTTCATAAGAAAATTGTTAATGTGAATGGGGCTTATATAGCGTAAAAAATTTTATTCAAACTTGCTTAAAAGGGGGAATGATTATGCGTACTGAAGATTCTACCAGTTACATGGAAAATGTGTGTCTTAAGCATGATAACGGAAATGATATTGTGTTTAACGGGCGTCTTTTTGCCGAATCGTCATGGTTTGACGAAGAAAATTCAACACTTACACGTCAGAAACTGTATGTAACAGACAGTCAAGAGCAAATGTACTATATAGTGCGCAGTAATGGACCTGAACGCACGAGAAATGCCTATCGTTTGAAAGTGCAGGGAAACCATTGTACTATTTTTGATGGCATATCGGAAATAACGCTGGAATTTGACATGTTGATGCTTGCGGTGCGTCAGCTTTGCGGATTGGATGCCAATGCAACGCCAACGCTCTATATGGTCGAAGAATTGTTGAAAGCTGCCAATGGCTAGTTCCTGAATGGGGAAGGGTCGAGTTTTTGTGATGGTATAAATATGTCGCATAATTTCCCCTTCCCCCGTTCAATACCTCTGCGCAATTCCTGAAATTGACAAAATACGTGGATTGCTTCGCTGCGCTCGCAATGACTTTCGTTATAAAATCAAGTCATTGCGAGGAGCGAAGCAACGCGGCAATCCATGGCTTTTTGGATTGTGCAGAGCTCTTCGTTCAAGAAAACATGCATGGATTTCATGGCAGTAAAAACCATTCGATATGAACCTACTCCAAGACGCTTTTTAAATTGACGGGAGCCGTTTTCTCTTTGCCACAAATACTCTCAATGTCAATGCGCACCACAGCAGTTTTAGTGAGCATGGCAGCGGTGGCGGGTTGCTCGCAATTGGCAGCATAGCGTTGAGCTAGGGCGTCCAGCACAAGACCTTTTTCCGCCAAATCCTCCACAAGACTTGCCACGCCTGTACCAATCACAGATTTATAGAGAGTGGAAGCTTCTTCCGGCACAACAACTATATCAATGGCTGTACTAAATCCAACACTGGGGTTGGCCTTTATACAGTCAAGCTTGCGTCCCTTAAGTGCACAATGGAAATAAATCTTGTCATTCAAAAACACAAAGTTTAACGGTACCACATAGGGAGCCTTGTCTTGCCCTGTCTCCAAATCGCTTTCTGCAGAAAATGCCACATAAATTTCATCGGCAGTTCCGAGAACCTTTTGTAAAAATTCGGGATCTTTTCTTTCTAAATCCTTACGACGCATGTATTATTCTCCTTGTTAGTTGTTATGGAAACGCTGATTAATCGTTTTCTTGAAGGAAAAGGGGAAATTCTCCCAAAGCCAAAAAGCTTTCACACTGATCTTGATTTACGCAAAGCAAAAACCTTCGGGGCGGCCTTCACCCCCTCCAATCCCTCAAAATCCTTTAATTATAAAATTTATAACGAATTAAAAATTGAAATTCTCTGGGGATGAAATGGAAATTTTATTTAGAGCTTGTCCGTAAATATCCCACGTGATTCTAATTTGTAAAAATTTTCTTGGGGGAGGGACCTTTTTGGAAAA
>CAYJHK010000259.1:0-3264 GCA_964369515.1 uncultured Desulfovibrionaceae bacterium | reverse complement strand
TTTGAGGGGGGAAGGGGAAGCTTTTGGGCTTTGACAAAAGTTCCCCTTCCCCCCTCAAAAAAAAAATTAATCAGTGCTTCCTTAAATTAAAAAAGGGCAAACTACAGTGTCAAAATTGTAAAAGCAGGATGCTTAGGGTAAACTATTGAAATATCTATGCATTGATTACGGAATCGTACGCAGCGGACTTGCTGTAAGTAACGGGCATGCAGGTATGGCCTTTCCTCGCTGCACAGTGCACTGTCCACCGCAGAGCAAACGGGCGGATTTTTTTAGAAAGCTTTTAACCATCATTGAAGAAGAAAACCCCGCTGCGCTGGTTGTCGGTTTGCCCTTGCATTTGGACGGAAATGAAAGCGAAACAACTAGGCAGGTGCGAAATTTTGTCGCTCGCTTGCAAAGACGCACGCCACTGCCACTCTACCTTATGCCGGAAGCCCTGTCCTCCGAAGAGGCAAAATGTGATTTGCAAGCAAGCAATCTGCGCAGCAAAAAACACAAAGACGTATTGGACCAACAAGCTGCCGTGCGTATTTTACAATCATTCCTTGCCTTAAGCGCAGTTCAGCAGGAGAAATTACGAGTATGAGATTTATTTTAAAGTGCATAATTTTTTTGCTCATTGTCGCCATAATAGGACTTGGCTTTGTCTTTTGGCAAGGTAAAGTATTCTTGGATACGCCCATGCAAACGCCGGGCAAGGAAGTCTACTTTGACGTAGAACCCGGCACAAGCTTTGCTAAGATGGCAAGCAACCTCGAAAAGCAAGGTATCATCAGCGATAGCTTTAAATTTTCACTGCTCGCACGATTTCGAAAGCTTGACAATAAATTACAGGCCGGGCGCTTTAAATTGCACACCAACTGGCTGCCGGAAACCATCTTGCAAGAGCTTATGCTTGGCAAGGCCATTTTACATCGCATAACCATTCGTGAAGGTCTCACATGGTGGCAAACAGCTAAACTTCTAGAAAAACACGGCTTTGTACGCTTTGATGACTTCAAAGATGTGATTATGGATAAGGAATTTCTGCGCCATTACGGTATCCCCTTCAATACCGCCGAAGGCTTTCTTATGCCCGATACCTACCTCTTAAAAAAAGAGGACGTACTCACCAAGGAGGGCGCACGCCGCATAGCCGGACGACTTGTGGACACATTTTGGCAGAAAATGCAGCCTTATTGGCCAGATAAACGTAAACCAAATCTGGAAGAACTCATAAAGGTTGTCATCCTCGCCTCCATTGTGGAAAAAGAAACCGGCGTTCCTTCAGAAAGGAAACGTGTTGCTGGAGTCTACACCAATCGCTTGAATATTAATATGATTTTGCAAGCCGATCCCACCATTATTTACGGCCTTGGACCTTCCTTTGACGGTAATCTGCGCCGATCACATATCAACGACGCCGCCAATAAATACAATACCTATCAGCACGCCGGCCTTCCGCCGGGCCCCATCTGCTCTGCCGGGGTCGCCGCTTTGCGTGCAGCCCTAGACCCTGAAAAACATGAATACTTCTACTTTGTCGCCATCACCGACGGCGGTGCTCACGCTTTTTCCAAAACACTCAGCGAGCACAACAGAGCCGTTAAAGAATATTTACGCAATCGTAAGAAAAACAAATAAAACACGAGGTAATTGGCATGAAATACTTGATTATGGAAGATTTTTCCGGAAAACCTGTCCCCTTCATATTTCCGCGCCGTGTAGACCACCTAGATATGCGGGAACAACTACCCTATGCAAAAGTTCTTGCTGCCGGATTAGTGGAAATGCATGACGGCAAACTGCAATGCCACGGCACACACCCCGAGTTGCAAGTGAGCTCCCGTGACGAAGACGTGGAAATTATCAACGAAGCGCTCAGATCTCGCTAATTGAAAGAATAAAAATGGGGAGAAACCTTAAAAGATTTCTCCCCATAAACATTTGTTTATATATTTATTAGGCTTCGACTTCTTGCTCTTCTTGTGCGTCGCCGGCTTCTTCGGCTACGACTTCCGGAGCAACATCATCTTCAGCATAGGCACGTTGTTCGCTCTGTACCTTCACAATCACGTTGGCAATGACGCCGGCAAAAAGGCGCACACGCACTTCATGCTCGCCAAGTACACGAATGGGTGCATCAAGTAAAATACGACGGCGATCCACGTCTACGCCAAGGCTTGCCAAGGTTTCTTGTATAAGAGTCGACGTAACGGAACCATAGAGTTTGTCGTTTTCGCCAACACGCATCTTGATGACAATGTCCAATTTTTCCAGTTTTTCCAAGACGCTTTGTGCATCTGAACGCAAGGCGGACATTTTTTCTTCCAGCTTTTTACGTTCAAGTTCAAAGGCTTTCAAATTACCGGCACTGGCAACCATAGCAAGCCCCTGAGGCAAAAGATAGTTACGTCCGTAACCGGCCTTCACTGAGACCACATCACCCACTTTTCCAAGATTTTCAACATCGGCACGGAGAATAATTTTCATATGACTCTCCTTATATCATGCTTTTTTTCTTAACAGTGCTATCATGCGTTGCGGTGTAGATGAGCAAAGCCATCTGACGAGCACGCTTGATTTCAGTGGTAAGGTGACGCTGATGCTGGGCACAAGTACCCGTAATACGACGAGCAATGATTTTACCACGTTCGGTAATAAAATCACGCAAAATATCTACACGTTTGTAATTCAAAGGTAATTCTTTGTCCGCACAAAACCGGCAAAACTTACGACGTGGTGCAAATTTTTTCTTAAAAGCCATTATTCGACCCCCTCTGACACGTTCTCAGCCACTTCTTCTTTCACCGCATCAGCCAATTTCACGGTGACAAACTTATAAATACCATCGGTGATGCGAATATTACGCTCAAGCTCTGCAATACACGGCGCAGGAGCTGCGTATTCAAGGCGCACATAGTAGCCACGCATATGCTTTTGCACAGGGTAAGCTAAGTCTCGCATACCCCAACTGTCCACAAGCATCATCCTACCTTGTTCGCGCTCGATAATAGCACCCAAAGCAGTTAAGATACTTTCACGATTTTCTGCAGCAAGCTCCGGTGAGAGCAAGAGCAAAGTTTCATACATTCTCATTTTTGACACTCCTTTCGGTCATATTGGCCCATAAAAAATATGAGCAAGGGATGTGTGATTTACTGCAAAAAGCCTACTTTTGTCAAGATGATTTTAAAAAAATAAAAAAAAAAACACAAGCAACGATAAGCCCACGTGATTCTAATTTTGTAAAAATTTTCTTGGGGGAGGGACCTTTTTGGA
>CAYJHK010000258.1:0-3290 GCA_964369515.1 uncultured Desulfovibrionaceae bacterium | reverse complement strand
TAATTTTGTAAAAATTTTCTTGAGGGAAGGAAGGGGAACTTTTACCAAAGCCCAGAAACTTCCGCGTTGCTCTCGATTTGCGTAAAGCTCTCAAGCTCGCTAACGCAAACGCCTTCGGCGCCCGTTGGGTCGGCCTTCCCCCCTCAAGAAAATAATTAGAGCTTAATCAGTGTTTCCTTTAATGGGGGTTGTATTAGGTGCTGTGTTCCCTACGGGGAACAGTTTTATGTGTTTGCTTTTCTGTTTTCAAATTCTACTTTTAAACCCTACAGCAAATTGTTTTTTTATCACCTTGACAAAATTTTTTTTTTGATACGATTTTATTATGATGATAATAACTTGTAGTTGTCAAAAACATTTTTTTGTTTGAAACATTTTTTTTGGCATATTTATTGTAAGCAACAGTAACCGTGTTAAAGTGTAAAATCATTAAAAAGGAAGCGTTGATTTATCAATGTTTTCAATAACGTTTTTTTAAGGAGAGCATATCCGTATGTCCGATGTATCCGTTTCAAGTCCGCAAAGTCCCCCGCCTAGCTTCAATATTTTATTATTAAAAAGCTTACCCGGAATTTGTCTTGTAATCCTTGTGGCTGTCGCTTCATTTTATTTAGCGCCTTTGCTGGCTAAAATTCCATTTTTCAGAGATTATTTAAGCTTAAAAGACTTTTTGCTAGCCATTATTATTGGTATGATTATCAGAAATACCATTGGCATTGCACCCATTTTTATGCAAGGCTTAACATATTCGACCATATTAACAAAAACCGGCATTGTACTTATGGGAGCAAGCTATTCGCTGGCTGGGCTCATTTCTGTCGGCTTTGATGCTATCGTGCTTATTTGTGTATTTCTCTTTGTTTCTGCCTATTTAATGATGCGAATTTGTCTTAAACTAAACATGTCTGCACCACTTTCGGCTTGTTTGGCAGCAGGCATGTCTGTGTGCGGTGTTTCAGCTACCATTGCCATGGCGCCTGCGGTGCGTGCAAAAAATGAGGATATGGCTTATTCCATAGCCATTGTCTTAATGTTTGGATTGGTTGCGCTCATTCTCTTCCCTATTATCGGACGTATTTTTGATCTTTCCGACAATCAATTTGGTGCATTTGTAGGTGTTGGTATTATTAACTCAGCTCAGGTGCTGGGGGCAGGTTTTGCTTATAGTGATGTAGCCGGTACTGTGGCAGGTATTTATAATATCGGACGAGTTTTGTTTTTACCCTTTGTAATTTTAATGCTTGCCATAATGGTAACAACCCATGAAATGAAGCTTAACACGCAGGCAGAAGCGGTAAAAATAAATAAAATGCGCTTGATTTATGAGAAATTCCCATTATTTGTCTTGGGCTTTTTGGCAGTTGTTTTGATGAACACCTTTGGCTTACTTTCGGAGGCGGAAGTGAAAGTGGCTAAAAATTTCATGTCTTGGGCTTTTTTGCTGGGCTTTGCAAGTATTGGGATGACCACAAACTTGGCAGACCTGAAAGCAGCCGGCCTCAAAGGTATTTTGCTTGGATTTGGTGTCGCCACCATAAAGGCGGTGTTAGTGCTTATAACGGTAATCGCTTTTATTGCTTAATGTTATTATAACCCAAAAAGCCCTCAGTTAAAAAGCTGGGGGCTTTTTTATTTTTAAATGGAAGTTCTTTACTGAAGCACTGACCCTATCTTTAAAAATTCATGTTCCGTAAAGGGAACATTTCATGTTTTTATGTTCCGTAAAGAACCCAAAAAAAACGCCCATCCGGGAACATTCAGGGAGTATCACGCTGTAAAGGATTAAAAATAAAGAAAAATTAACTTTGGCACAGAGGTTGCTATATACAAGTCAGAGTTCAGCACTGAATTCAAAAATTAAATCAAAGGAATTAAAATTATGAGTTACTACTTTCAAAAATTGTCCAAGTCCCGCCGTCAAGACGCCATCGTTATCGGTCTCGGTTTAGCCTTAATTGCACTTTCAAAGTTCGTTGCTTAATAGGCTCTATTGAAGCCATTGCAAATATATCTTGTCAACATTAAAATATTATGAGGAATTGGTCATGGATTTACAAACTAAAGTATCTTTAATTCTTGCTTTTTGTCTTACTCTTACCGTTGTTATGGAGTCCATTGGTGTAGCTCTGTACTGTAAAGAGAAATAGTCTTTTTAACAAAAAAAAGAATTAAAAAACCATCGTGTTTGCGGTGGTTTTTTTTATTTTAAGTCATTTATGTGCTTTTTCAGTGACGACTAATTAGTCGAAGCTGAAAAACGCATTTTCATGCATTTTTCAGAAAGGCACGCTCACTCCAAATGCCCCTTCGGGGGCGCCGGAAGTGAATTCCGGCTCATTTTACGTGGCGTAAAATTTTCACTATCGTTCAAATTTTGTTAGCCGTCACAGAAAAACCGTGTTTTAACGTCATAAAAATGCCGGAAAAGTGCATTCCATGCCCTTGTTTCCGGCATTTTTATTTGCATATTTTAACTAAAAAAATGTTTAATTTTATTTTGTTAACATGTTTTTCAGTGACGACTAATTACTATTAACACATTCAGAATCACGTGTGCGATGTGTATATAGACATACATGAGCAGTTTGGATTGTTTAACTGACGCAGCAGATGGTACTTTTTCAACACACTGTTAGCCCCATGTAATGTTCATGGTATCCTTAAGTCTTAACGCATTAATATTTTCTTCTACGGTCATCACCGGTTTTGGCGCAGCCGCTATCGGTTCTGCGCCCTGCAAAATTTCGCCCAGCTGGGTGTACAGCTTTTCTGCTCGCTCAAGGCAGGTTTTCAGCGTTTCGTCAAATTGAATTTGTGTCATATGTGCAGTGTCAAAACGTGCGCAAAGCCAAAAAAATCCGCTGCTCTTATCAAGCCCAAGGCGAAAGCCTGCGGGTAATGCGCTCATCATATTTTGAGTACCTACAAAGTAAAGCACGCTTTCCATGTTTTGCTTGGTAATAAGCTCGGTTCTTGCCACAGGCACATAGAGGAAGAGCGAATCGGCATTGTCCGGCGCTGGGTTTGGGTCGGCAAGTATATGCAGTATCAGCGTATTGTTCAAAACGGCACGGCTTAGGCCTGTTTCGTCAAGGGGGGGTAGGGGAAGGCTTACGCCCTCTTGCAGCCATTGTTGTATGCGTGTAAATGATGTCATATGGTTATTCCTTTATAAATCTGTTATAAAAAACAATTTCGTACCGGTTGCTCAGAAAGTGCCGGAGGCAAGCCTAACGCCCACGGCATTCTAATTTGCGATATTTTTTGTGGGGGGAACTTTTGCTTGCGCC
>CAYJHK010000257.1:0-3294 GCA_964369515.1 uncultured Desulfovibrionaceae bacterium | reverse complement strand
AAGGGTTTTCCTTCCCCCCAGATAAAAAGTAGCTGACTAAAGGTAATAGCCACGTAATTTTATAGTGTAAGGTAAGCAGAAGAACACAGTAAATATATCCATTTAAGAGAATTATTATATGCCTCACAATGACCAGCTATTTAAAGACTTTCCCTCGCATCTTGCCGCAGAGTTTTTGGATTCCATGCCCACATGCTTCAGCTATTGGGATGAAAACTTTAATGCGGTGTATTGCAATCAGGCTTATATAGAGCTTTTTAGCCTTAAAAACGTAGATGAATATAGATTACGTCACCGTGAGTTCACGCCGGAATTTCAACCCGACGGCAGAAATTCGGCAGAGGTAGGATATGCAAATATAAAAAAGGCTCTCAAAGAGGGGCGATGCGAATTTGAGTGGACACATCAAAACCTCAAAGGGGAGCTTATCCCCACAAAGGTTACGCTTGTACGGGTCATGCATGAAGGTAAGGCATTTTTAACGTGCTATCTAGACGACTTGCGTAAAATTATAGCCCGTGAAAAAAAAATTGAAGATGATAGGAAACACAAACAATTTTTGCTGGATACCATGCCTTTGGCCACAAAAACTTGGGACAAAGACGGCAACCTTATTGAATGCAGCTTAGAAATGGTGCGCATGGTCGGCTTAAACACCAAAAATGAGTTTATTGGCAATTTCTTTGAAAAACTTATTCCAGAATTTCAACCAAGTGGGGGAAAATCTGTTGAGCTTATGAAGAAAAACTTAAAAGAAGCCTTCAAAAATGGACAAGCACGCTTTGAATGGATACATCAAACCATTGATGGCGAGCCCATACCTACTGATGTGACATTTATACAAAGCGAGCAAGACGGACAACCCATTGTTGTAGCCTATGTACTAGACCTTAGTGAGCACCAAAGAAATAGTGATAAATTACGCCAAGCAGAGGAATATACAAAAATCCTTTTGGATGCCTCCCCCCTTGGTACTTTGATATGGAACAAAGACTTTGAGCTTATGGACTGCAATAAAGGTCTTGCTAAAATGTTTGGATTAAGCGAACGTTTTGAATTTATTAACAATAACTCAGGACTCATTCCCGAATATCAGCCTGACGGTGCAAATTCTCTTGAGCTTTTACAAAAGACATTACAAGAGGTTCTTGACCAAGGCTTTGCTCAAACTTATTGGATGGGGCAAGACCTTGATAACAATCCCATTCCCACCGAACTCATCGGGGTGAGGGTTGAGCATAACGGCGAATATATGTTAGCCGGATATGTTAAGGATTTACGGGAAATAGAAGCTTCACGCAAGAAAACGCTTGCCGCAGAGCAATTCACCACCGCCATGCTTGATGGTGTCCCGCTGGCCATCAGCATTCTAGATAGTACCTTTACTCGCATTGATTGTAACGATGCTGCGGTTAAACTTTTTGGCTTTGAATCAAAAGAAGCTTTCATGCAAAATAGCAATAAAGCCCTACCCAAAGTACAAGCAGACGGCACTCCATCCCTTGAATTGTTAAACACAAAGCTCTTGGAAGCCATGGAAAACGGTAAAACCAGATTTGAGGTTGACTGTTTGCATACAAATGGTGAGTTAATCCCCGCTGCCTCTATGTTATTGCGCACAACAATTGACGGGAAAGACTTTATCATAAACTATATGCGTGATTTACGGCGAGAAAAAGCTCATATTCAAAAAGTAAAGGACGCTGAAACTACGGTACGTACTGTTATTGACGCATCTCCCCTTACAATCGTTACCTTTAGTCAAAACGGTGAGCTTCTTGATTGCAACGAGGCCGGATGGAAAGTATTTGGCTTTACGAACAAACAAGATTTTTTTGATAATTTTCACATAATATTTCCCAATGTCCAGCACGTCGACAGCTCTGTAGAAGGCGTGGTATGCGATATTCTGGGAGAAACCATCAAAAATGGTTATTTGCGCATTCAAACCATGGGGAAAACCATTCTTGGCGAAGACATGCCTTGCGATGTTACCCTAAAAAGTATAGTCATCAATGGCGAAACCTTCATTATTGTCTATGTGCAAGATTTAAGAGAAGTCAATGCAGCACTTGAAAAAGCGCACAATGCCACCTTGGCCGCCGAGCAAAGTGCCAAGGTAAAAAGTGAGTTTTTGGCCAATATGAGCCATGAAATACGCACCCCCATGAATGGCATTCTAGGCCTTTTGCACATGCTTTCCCTTACCGAACTTGACACCAAACAAAAAGATTATGTTGCAAAAGCAAGCCTTTCTACCAATAATCTTTTGCGTATCATTAATGATATTTTGGACTTTTCTAAAATTGAGGCCGGCAAGCTTGAAATTGAAGAAACCCCCTTCACTCTCCATGATATTTGCTCTGAATTGCAAAGCCTCTTCATGCCTAAAATGCAGGAAAAAAAACTTACTTGTATGCTCAATGAAGGAGAATTTTCGACTAAAACTTTACTCGGTGACCCTCTGCGCCTAAAACAAGTTCTCATAAATCTTATGGGAAATGCCATTAAATTTACGCATAAAGGCAATGTCACGCTCACTATCGAAACTCATGAACGTGAAAATTCAAAGCTATATTGCAAATTCATTGTTACAGATACAGGTATCGGTCTGTCAAAAGAGCAAATTTGCAATCTTTTCTCGGCCTTTACTCAAGCCGATACTTCAGTAACACGTAAATATGGCGGTACCGGCCTTGGGCTTGTGATTTCAAAGCGCATTGTGGAAATGATGCAAGGTGAAATTTGGGTAGAAAGCACCTTGGGACAAGGCTCAAGTTTTATTTTTACTGCCATTTTTACAACTACTGAGCAGCACATGCCTACACTTACCCACGACATACATGAGCATTCGGATAAATCCATTGTGGGTAACGCCCACCTTTTGCTTGTGGAAGACAATGACATTAACCAAATGATAGCCGAGGGTCTTTTAACCAGTGTCGGCTACACGCTGGATATTGCATCTAACGGTCAAGAAGCTTTAGATATGCTAGATAAAAAGCACTATGACCTTGTGCTTATGGACATACAAATGCCCATTATGGACGGACTTACTGCCACGACAAAAATACGTGCACAGCAAAAATATGCACAGCTACCCATTATTGCCATGTCTGCTCATGCCATGACCGGAGATAAAGAAATAAGCCTTACGCACGGTATGAATGAACATATTACAAAGCCAATTTCTCCCAAAGTACTTTATGACACGCTGGATTTTTGGTTGAAAAAAATACTATAGGAAACACTGATTAATTATTTTTTTGAGGGGGGAAGGGGAACTTTTGCCAA
>CAYJHK010000256.1:0-3325 GCA_964369515.1 uncultured Desulfovibrionaceae bacterium | reverse complement strand
ACATGAATGCGTTGCTGTCCATTTGCGTAAGTCTTGAAGACTCGTCAGCGCAAAAGCTTCGCACCCTTCGGGTTGCTGCTTCGTTATCTCTCAATGACTTCCGTTATAAAATCAAGTCATTGTGAGTAACGAAGCGAAGCGGTAATCCATGTCTTTTTGAATTGTGCAGAGATCTTTATTTCCTTATGAAGTATACTCTTCCGCTTATCCCCCCCTTACACTTGAAGCCCGATGCATTTTTTTCAGCTTTGCACAAAATCTTCACGGGCATTTTTTTCCTTTACAGCAAATCTAAAACAAAAAAACATAACAAATTCGATAGATTGATTTTTTGGCACAACATGTGCATAAAGAAAGCTAACACGGCACATGACGCAGTGTCAGCCGTCTAACCACAAAAACATTAATCCTTGGGGAGGATGTTATGAGTCATTTAGATTATGAAATCAACAAAGAATTAGGCGAATGCTACCTTTTTATGGGTGACCTTGATAAGGCAGAAGAATATTATCGTAAGGCAGTGAACCATGGTGGCACACAATCAGCTCCATATCTTGGATTGGCAACCATTGCTGTTCAGCGCAACAGGCTTGACGAGGCCATGGTGCTTTACAAAAAAGCACATTCCATTGAAGAAAGCGATAAGACTTTCACGGGAATCGGTCTTGTACACATGGAAATTAATGAGCACGAATTTGCTTATGAAAATTTCTCCAGTGCCCTTGGCCTTAACCCTGAAAACATGATTGCCCTAAACTGCCTTGTACGTGAAGGTTACCATTTAGGTCGTCTTGAAGATGTTGTTCCGGCTCTTGAAACAAGCATGAAAGTTTCTGCAGAATCCAACGCCATTCAGGTGAGTCTTGCCGGAATTTTAATCTCCTTGGGTCGCCACGACGAAGCCAAAGCCCACTTAGAAGCTGTGCTTGGCATAGACCCTGCCAATGTGAATGCTCAAGAACTTATTGCCAGCATGGCTGCTTAATAGGCATAAATAAGTTCTCCATTTTTCCCTCCCCAATCGATTTTCCGGCCTTGATATGCAAGGTTGAGGCCGGAAAATCTCATAACAGGAGGGCGCATCCCAAGCAGGAAGCATAGGGGGTATGTCATGGAAGACAAAGATAAACGCGAGCTCTGACTTGCGTTTTCTTTTTTAAAAGGCTTCCGAATTTTCAATCAATGTGTGCGACATACAAGAATATCTTGCACAAAAATCTCGTACACAACAATAAGCTTACGAGGTAGTTTATGTCTAGCAAACGATTATTTTCATATGTTTTTGTATTCATTCTCTGCACATGTTCAATGCATGTACATTCAGCCAACGCCAATACCGTTGCCGCAAGTATCAAAGCCTTTTTGCAAATAAACAATATTAGCACAAGCAACGTGCATTTTGACAATGACAAACAACAGATTGTCATTGAAAATATCCTTAAAGCAAACTTCCCTATCCAAGGGGGTGAATTAAATATCGACAAGCTTATCATCAATAAGCCAAACTTAAAAGCACTTGACGCCGCAGCCTCCGCACAAGAACTTGTGGCAGAAGAAATTCAATTCCAAAACGCCCGCATAGGCTTCAAAGAGCTGAAAAACACATTCGCACTAAGCATTGCTTCTTTCAGCATCACCAAATGGTCACAAAATCTTGGCAAACTCATTCAAGCCAATGCAACCGGCGATGCCTACGATTTCATCAAAGAATTGTTGAATATGCATATTCAAAATGTAGCCTTGCGTGATTTGCGCATGGAACTCAATGAAGAAAATACCGCAAGCACCTTGAAAGCTTCCATGCAAAACTTTGTGCTTAACAATATCAATACAAAGCTCATTGAATCCTGTGTTATGGAGGGGATCGACATATTTGTCAATGAAGCAAATGAGGAATCCATTTCAATAAGATCAGACAGCCTGAGCTGGTCACCCATCGCTTTGCCCTCACAAAGTACCTTCAATTTAGTCTGGGCAGTGGCGTCGGGCGATTTTAAAAAATGGCACGAATCTGCACAAGCTATAAGTTTTATTAAATATATCAATGACTTTATGAGACTTAGCACCGATACAAAGGTCGAATTCCATAACGTCAGCACAAAATACACCCATGGATCGGATACAAGTCTTACAGTTCAAGCCAAGCATATAGTTTCCGCAAATGTTTTTTACGCTCAGCCCATCTTAAAATTCGACAGCTTTGCTGAAAATATACACGTTTACGGTGAGTATGTACAAATACCTATAGACTTTAAAATAGAAAAAATACACAGTTTTAACGAAGCTGACCTCATCAATTATAGCTATTTATCCGCCAAAAATTCTTTACAAAACTTCAGTATGGCTTCAACAAGTCAATATTCCACAGCGTCTAATAAAAAGTTTATGCACGATTTATTTGGTACGCAATTACAAGCAAATGCAGATATGGACTTCAAATTTTTTGCCGAAAAGGAAAGCTTAGTAGAGCTGAGTATAGATTCGTCAAGTATCGGCAAAATGATGTTCACATTACATGCAAAACTTCCCGATTCACTTATAAAAAGCATCCTAAGTTTTTACAATCTCCAATTATTTGTTGATGTTATCAATTTAGCAGAGTGGTTCGATGCTCCAATGCCCTTTGAAGCCTCCCTTTCTTTTGAAGATAAGGGGATATTCGCACGCTGGCTCGAACATCTACACAGTACCAAGACGCCTCATTTAAGCCTTGAAGCATTCAGTGGAAAAATACTGCCGGGTCTTATAAGTGAAGTCCAAGGAGCATTGGCGATACTTGGTTCCCAAAATATGCCTACACTTGAGTTGTGGGTCAATAATCCCGGCATGTTGCGTATCGAAGCCATAAACAGAACCCCCATAAGCCCCGCAGAGGCTATCTTAAATCCCGAATTACTACTCAAAGATGTGGGATTTATCACCGTTTGCAGGCAGGGAACGCCGCTTCTTGAACAGTTGCGTGAATTAAAAAATAAAAAACCGACACCAAGCAATTAAAATAAGAACTCTGCATAATTCTTATAACTGATAAAATACATGGATTGCTTCGCGTTGCTCTCGATATCCGTAAGGTTCGTTCCTCACCTAACGGCTACGCCTTCGGCGCCCTTCGGGTCGGTCTGCGCTCGCAATTGACTTTTCTGCTTACGCAGTGTCTTTTTGCTGACTAAAGGCAATAGCCACATAAAAGAATTTTTCGTTAGAAAAATTCGCATGAAAGTTTTTTGGAAAGGGGGTCTGGGGGAAGAACCTTTTGTTCACAAAAGGTTCTCCCCCAGAAAATGATTAATACCCACATTTTTACTCTTTTTTTCCTTGATTTGGC
>CAYJHK010000255.1:0-3342 GCA_964369515.1 uncultured Desulfovibrionaceae bacterium | reverse complement strand
ATCATATTTAGCATATAAAGCTATATAAGAAAATAATTGTGCAGAGGTCTTAATTCCTTGATTATTCTATCAAGATAAGTTCTCTGACTCAAGAGTCAATGTTATAACTGTTTTCTATTGTAATTATGGCTACTTAGTGTGTTTTTAGTGTTTTCGGCTCTTGCAGCTCTCCCAATTATGCCGGAAAAATTTTTTTCAGCCAAAGCTTATTTCTCTTAACAGCCTAATGCATATGTCATCATCTCTTTGTCTTTTACATCGTAGAATGTCTATTTATATAACATATTAAAATTTTTGATGATTGTATGGAAAGACTCTTGTGTATTTCGTGGTTATAAGTAAATTGATAATGGTTTTCTTGAAAGAAGTTTTCAAGATTTATAATGTTTTAACGTTTTTATTTTTTGGAGGTAGTATGAGCTACGCAGGTTTCACAACATTTACAACGTCCCTGACAGATGGTATACTTTGGGTGACATTTGACTTTCCGCCCGTCAACGTGCAAGGGCAAGAAATGTTAGCAGATTTGAATACATTGGCCTTGCGCCTTGAGCGTGATCGTTCCGTGAAGGTTGTTGTCTTCCAATCTGCGCACCCTGAAATTTGGGTGTGTCACTACGATACAAATTTACTCAAGGATATGTCTACGGATGCCGTGGCTCGAGATGAAGTTAAGTTGCTTGATTTACAGAATATTCTTGAACGAATAAGCAAGCTTCCACAAGCAACCATTGCCAAACTTGAAGGTTTTGCCCGTGGTGGCGGACATGAATTTGCACTGGCCTGTGATATGCGATTTGCCGTGCGTGGCAAATATAAATTTATGCAAATGGAAGTAGGCATGGGGATTTTACCTTGCGGTGGCGGTGCATCACGCATGGCACGGCAAGTGGGGCTTGGTCGTGCTTTGGAAATTATTTTAAGTGCGCGCGATTTTGATGCCGATGAAGCTGAAAAGTACGGTACCATCAATAAAGCCTTTGATGCAGATGAAATAGATGCCTATGTCAATAACTTGGCGCAACGCATAGCAAAATTTCCTGCAGAGTCCATTAATGCCTGTAAGCAAATGGTTCACGAATCCATCGATAAACCCATCGAAGATGCGCTGAAGGCTGAGGCTTACTGGCTTTATCAAGCCACAAGCAAGACATCGGCTGTAAAACGCTTCCAAGTGGCTGATGAACAGAAAATGCAAATGTCTGTTGAAAATCAACGCAACTGGAATGACTTGGTTCTAGCTGTGCAAAATATCTAGAAAATCATAGATTTATAATTTTAGTCGTCACTGAAAAATATGTTAAAAGTCTAAAATTAAAGATTTTTTAGTCAAAATACACAAATAAAAATGCCGAAAATAATTTAAAGACAAAGGCTTGGGGTATTAAACTTCAAGCCTTTATTGCATTTTGTGATGATTGCACTTACCGAAGAGTTTTGCTAGAATACGGTTATTACATTGAAATATTCCTATAAAAACGGGTGGATTATGAACTTAAAACCTTTGAAATATAATTACAAACACACAGCAACCGAGGCGACAACCGGTTATTTTACTTGCGAGCCTCCATCTTCCATGGACATTGAACACTATCTGGATTATCTGTGCGCTGCGCCGCTGGATGATTTTATGCATCGCAAGGCTTTGCAGGTGCTTATGGAGCATTCGACTGCTGCACTGCGTCAATTATGGGAAGTGGAGCGGCAGGGGCATGGGCAGCGCAGGGGCATAGTGCAAAGTCTGCTGGCTGAATGTGCCATTTTGCATAAGCAACATGAGGAGCTTTTACAAGAGCCAGACATGGCAAACATCTATGATAATTATGAAGATTTCACCCCCCTACCCTATATAGCTTGGAGTAAGCAGCACGATAAACATATGCACAGTGCGTGGAGTGCGCTCTTTGCGGCAAATATTACCGAACACGAAAAACTGCCGCATCCCGACGAGATGGAAGACGAAGGCTTGCGTCCATTGTACACAGCGCAAGAGCTGTCAGATTTGGAGGAAAATGCACCTGCCAATGTAATCGCTTTGCGTGAATTGCACGCACAATATAAAGCTCACCCCGGTGTAGCGTGGGCACGCCCCGAAGCACAAGATACGGCTCAACGTGCGTTACAGCTTTTACTGGAAAATGCTGTGCTTAACGGTGTTGAGATGCGCCACGAAGCCTCTCTTTCGCCCATAGCTTTACAGCGTGCGTGGGCACTCAATATGCACGTTCATAACGGGCGTAATAATTTTACCCTCGAAGGTGAAGCGACTACTTATGGGCGTGGCTTGTCCTTGGCGCAAACCAGAGCTTCCTATGCCATGGAAATGATTGAACGAGCTTCTGCCTACGTCAGCATAAAAGAGCAGAAAGTTTTGGAGCGTGACGGTGCCATCACTTTGTATCACGCACGTTACAGTGAGCTGGTGGAGCAAGGTCACAATGTGCTTGACCCCAACGCTCTGCCTGTGGAGGCACGCTATGCGGATGCGCCGCTTTATTGGCTTGAGGCTCGCTGTGCGCCCATTTCCGTTAAGGATAAACATAGCGACACCATATTTGTTCCGGCGCAATACATATTTCTTTTCAGCAATTTAGACGAAATCAGCCTGCTTATGCAACCAAGTTCCACAGGGCTTGCTTCGGGCAATAGTCTTGCTGAAGCCAAGCTTGCTGCGCTTACGGAAATTATTGAACGGGATGCCGAAGCCAGCATACCCTATGAGCGGCGGCGTTGTTTCGTGTTAAGGTCACGGGACGAACGCATTGCCGGCTTGCTTGAAGACTATACAGCTCGAGGTATCCATGTACATTTTATGGATATAACCACAGAATTCGGACTTCCTTGTTATCAGGCTTTCGTGCTTGATAAAAAAGGAAGGGTCATACGTGCCAGCGGCGCAGGTCTTTCGGGGCAAAAAGCCGCCCTTGCGGCCTTGACTGAAGTCCCCTTCGCCTATCCCCATGGAGAAGCCTCGGGTGCCGCCATTAAAGGGCTTGAGGAAAGATTTCTGGAAGATTTGCCTGATTATTCACTAGAATCGCCCACTCGTAACCTCGCCTTGTTGGAAGAAATAATACATTTGCACGGTTATCTGCCCATATATGCCGACATTACGCACAAAGATCTTGAGATGCCCGTGGTGCGTGCGCTCATCCCCGGACTGTCCCTCGTGGCGGAGATGGACAGATTTACACAGGTAAGCAAGCGATTATACAGAAATTATTTGAATATTTTTGATAAATAAAAAAGTCTGCATAGTTGGAGCTCACTCCAAATGCCCCTTCGGGGCACGGCATTCTAATTTGTGATATTTTTTGTGGGGGGAACTTTTGCTTGCGCCAA
>CAYJHK010000254.1:0-3346 GCA_964369515.1 uncultured Desulfovibrionaceae bacterium | reverse complement strand
CTAACGTCAACGCTCCAAAGACCTTGCGCAATGAATTGCGCAGAGGTCTTATTTTGTCAATTTCGGGAATTGGACTGCACGAAGCTTATTTTAGGTGGTTGATTCATGCCCGTTGGGTGATGCCGAAAAAGTGAAACAATCAAAAAAATACTTTTTTAGCTCGAACGATCAACTGTTAAGATGTTTTTAAGCTTTACATGTTTTTCTGGCATCCAACAAATAACATTATGGAGAAAAATCATGGAAAAGAAAAAAAATTCACATCGTCTAAGTTCTGTTTTGGGTGCCTGCTTTATATGTGCTTTATTTAGCACAGCTCCTCTCGCCGGCGCAGCATATGCGGCTCAAGGCGGCTACACAGGCCCCGGCGCAACGCACGGCGGTTACACAGGCCCCGGCCCCAAGGTCATAGGCATTAAGTCAGCCGGCAATCAGGCCGATGATACGTGGGTAACATTGCAAGGTACTATTATCAATCGCATGGGCGATGACAAGTACACCTTCCAAGACTCCAGCGGCACCGGCATTGTGGAAATCGAACGCAAAGCATGGCGTGGTCAGCAGGTGGGCGCAAATGACACGGTACAACTGCTTGTAAAAGTGGATAAGGATTGGGGCAGCGTGGAGCTTGAGGTAGAAAGCGTTAAAGTTATTGGAAAATAAGCATTGTAATAGAGGGAACTTTGTGTCGCAAGCACAAGTTCCCTTTTCTAACGGAAACACACAAAAACTCTTAATATAGTAGAAATTTTCAACACAATACTAGGTTATCTCAATGCGCATTCTCTTGGTAGAAGATGACAACATCATAGGCGATGGACTTGTGGTTGCCCTCAAAAAACAGGGCATGACCGTGGATTGGCTACAAGACGGAGCTTTGGCAAAGGATGCAGTGCAAGCTCATGATGTGGTAATTTTGGATTTAACCCTACCCCATTTGGACGGGTTGGAACTTTTACGATATTGGCGCAAGAAAAAAATAACCATCCCGGTGCTCGTTTTAAGTGCCCGAGGTGATTTGAACCAAAGGGTAGAAGGACTAAATCTTGGCGCTGATGACTACCTCCCCAAACCCTTTGCACTTGCAGAACTTATTGCACGCATCCAAGCTTTGCACCGGCAAACCTTGCGCAATCATGGACAGGAGGGACTTTTGCTCAGCCACGCCAATGTGAGCCTTGACCCACAAAAACGCCTTGTGTATCTTGACGGAAAAAACATTTCCTTAAGTCCCAAAGCTCTTGTTTTGCTTGAAGTATTCTTGACGCACGGCTCGGGTATTTTATCGAAAAGCGTACTTGAGGAAAAACTCTACGGCTTCAATGAAGAAGTGAGCAGTAATACCATTGAGGTGCATATTCATCACTTACGAGCTAAACTGGGTGCGAATTTTATAAGGACAGTACACGGCATTGGTTACACATTGACAGAGCGTTGAAAAAGTACCATCTACTGCGTCAGTTAAACAATCCAAACTGCTCATGTATGTCTGTATACACATCGCACCTTGGATTGTTTAACTTCCTTGTATCTGGCACTTTTTGAGCGGACTGTAGTTGGTTGAATAAGGGCAAACTACCACGTCGAAATTTTAGGAAGCACTGATTAATGGACTTTTTCATCTGCAAAGAAACCACCCCGTCAGCTTCGCTGCCACCCCTCCGCGGGAGGAAAATTTTAAGCTACTGTTTTATCGTAATAAAAATTGACTGCAAAACTCTCACCTCTTAACCGGAGGTTGTCAAAAAATCCATTCGAGCAGTTTTTTTTATTAAATCAGCGTTCCCTTCATTCTTTTTGAACAGCCTGTACGAAGTTGACGTTTGCAACAAGTTATTAGCAACATAAAAACCTGAAAAATGCTGAGCACAAAAATGCAATACTCTAAATTCCTTCAAAAAATTGCGCAATTAAGTCTTTTTATGCGCATATTGCTTTTCTACACTGTTTTTTCGCTCATGGCTTGGGGAGTGGTGGCACTTCTAGCTTGGCAATCGGATGCACGGCACGTCAAATTGTTTCTGGACACGCAGATGGTGCTTTTTGCCAAAACATTAAACGAGCTGGATCTCACCCATATATCGGGAGAAGTGGATGATATTGAGGATGTTTTACCGCAAAGAAAATCCAAGCCACGCAATCTTATTGACGATGAAGCCTTTAGTTTTGCAGTTTTTTCTGAAAAGGGGAAACGTCTTTTGAGCGACGACGATGACGGTAAGGATTTTCCCTTCATAGCCATAAAAGGCTTCCATAAAGTGCGTATTGATGACGATTCGTGGCGGATTTTTGTGTTTACTCAAAAGCATTCCGATAAATTTGTGATTGTTGGGCAAGAGCGCAAATACAGGCAGGAAATGGCGCACAAGGCTTTTTTTCGACATTTAATTCCATGGCTTATTTTGCTTCCGCTTTTTCTGATAGGCTTGGGCTGGCTTTTACATAAAGAACTCAAACCATTGCGCATTCTAACCGCCGGCTTGCAAAAACGTAAAGCTGACGATACAAGTGAGCTTACCGTCAAGCAGCTGACGCCGGAAACACGCCCCCTTGTGCAATCACTGAACGCCCTCTTTGGGCGCATGAGCTCACTCCTACAAAGAGAACGTGCCTTTGTATCCAATGCCGCCCATGAATTACGCACGCCGCTGGCAGGATTGCGTGTACAGGCTGAAGTTATGCAAATGTGCGCTGACGATGCGCTTGCCCGAGATAATGCCCTACACAAAATCCTCCAAGGCTCTTTGCGCTGCTCACATCTTGTGGAGCAATTACTCTTGCTGTCAAGTGTGGAGTCCTTCCATACCAGTAGCACTCATGAACTTGTACCCATTTCCTGGGAGACACTCATGGAGCAAAACATGGCACAAACACAGCATCATGCCTTGGAAAAAAACATTCATTTGCAGTGGAAAGTTACAGCTACCCCCAAAAAAAGTTTGGGATTTAGTGAACTTTGGGCCATTGCTTTGCGCAATATCTTAAATAATGCCGTGAATTATACAGCGCACGGGGGGCAGGTGCGAGTGCTGCTGTTTGCTGAAAAACTGTGCATAGAAAACACCACGGCGCACTTACTTATTCGTGACCTTGAGCAACTTGGGCAACGTTTTTATCGCCCAAGTCAAAGACCTACGCCGCAAGATGTTTCGGGCAGCGGGCTTGGGCTTGCCATTGTGCAACATATTGTAAGCCTGCATGGCGCAAAGCTCCGCATTGAAAACAGCATATGGGGTGAGCGTGAAGCGGTGAAGGTGAGTATTCTTTTTGGGGATTTTCCACGGCAACAAAGCTAAGGAAACACTGATTAATTATTTTTTTGAGGGGGGAAGGGGAACTTTTGCCA